>NZ_RAWR01000011.1:0-76435 GCF_003986945.1 Corallococcus sp. AB018
AGCTCCGCGATGCGAGCCTCCTGCTGCGCAATGCGAGCCTCCTGCTGCTCGATTCGCGCGAGCGCCGCGCTCAGCAGTCGCTCCAACTCCGCGATACGCGCATCTCTTGGGTCGGGAGTGGCCACGTCCCATTATTTCTAAGCCGCCCCCGGCCCACGTCGAGCGTGGTGAGGCCCACCGTTCGCTGCCTCACTACCCCCTCAGTCGAGCACCACCCCGTGAACGCTTACTCCGCGTGAACAGCTGCCCAGCGAGGTGAAGCGGCAGAAGGCAATGGAGGAGTGGGCGAAACGGCCCAAGGAGCGGCACCACATCTTCCCGCAGGCGTTCAAGAACCACTTCGATGCCAAGCTGATCGACATCCATCAGTACGTCATCGCCATCGATGCGGACTTGCATAGGCGCATCCACCGTGGAGCAGGCGGCGGTCCCTGGAACCAGGACTGGCAAATCTTCATTGACGACCAGGGACAAAGGGGAAGCCGAGAGCAGCACTTCGACTACGCCTCCCTGATGATTCAGAAGTACGGTCTCTTTGGTTTGACCATGACCTATTGGCAGCAGGTGGACCTCGCGCCCATCCCGGTAGGGGACTGACAGATGCGCTACTTCGAAGTGTCCACACCGAGGGACCTCGACTCCTTCCATTGGAGTGGGTCCTACCGCGCCGAGCGCCAATGGTTCCTGCCAAGCGTCCTCTGCCAACGCTGTGAGACCTGGGGAGTCATGACGGCATACCCGTCAGTGGACCTGTCCACCCTGCCCGAAAAGGATGAACTGAAGAGCATCTGGCCGCAGACGCGTGCGGAGTATGAGCGACGCAAGGCCCTGGTCCTCCCCTTCGTTCCCCCGGAGATTCAGCTTGAGCCGGGATGCAGGTTGGGACCGCTCGTGGGAACGGCGATGGGCCGGTTCGGCCCCGTCACCGCGATGCCTTCGTGGCAGGTCCTCGTGCGTGAGGACACGCTCGCAGCGCTTCAAGAGGCAGGGCTGAAAGGCATCATCCCGGTCCGGGCGGAGCTGCGGAACCGCCGCACGAAGGAGCTGCCGCAATACGAACTGGAAGCGCGTCCTCTGGTGAAGCTGCATCCCGCATGCATCCAGGACCGCGACCGGGTGCCCACCTGCGATGACTGCGGGAGCCACGGATTCCGACTCCCACCGGAGCGCTGGCTGCTGGGTGAATCCATTCCCACAGGCCTCGACCTCTTCGGCGTGGAGGACACCACCCGCATCGTCGTCTCCGAGCGCTTCGTCGACACCGTGAACCGGCTGGGCGCCAGTGACGTGGTCTACCGGGAGATCTCCGTGGAGTAGCGCCATTGCTGTCAGGCCCCTGGCGCCGGAAGCCGGTCCGTGCGTCAATGGAAGACAGGGGGCGTCCGCCAGATGCAACGACAGTCTTTCCGCCAGGGATTCATCGCGTGGGCCATGGGGGTCCTGGTCCTGGTCCTGCTCATGGGCTGCGGGACATCCAGGCCGCGGGGCGTCAGTACCGTGACGGAGGCTCCTCCGGGGAGCACCTCGGGCCAAGCGCCCACGTCCTGGCAGGACGCGCGCGTGGGCGACCGCGTGGAATATGCCTTCCACGCGGACCGGGTCGGTTCGCGCCGGGGGACCAGCGCTTCGGCGGGCCAGCTCTTCGTTGAGGTCATCGCTGTCCGGTCCCCCTGGGTCTGGCTCTTCATTCGGGTGACCCGGAATGACCGCCAACCCCATCCGCATCCGTTCCTGAGCCACGGCTTCGTGCTGCCCATGCGCATGGGCCAGGCCCCAGAGAATCCTCCCGACCCCATCGAGGATGGCAGCACCAGCACCACCCGCCAGTGGGCCTTCGCCGCCGGGCAGCACTGGAGCGCCCGCCGGCTTGCCCGCGACGACTCTCCGGGGGACGGCCCCACGCAGCACCGGCTCTACGCCACGACTCCCGGGCCGCTCTATCTCACCAACGGGTTGCTCGAGGTCTCCTTCTCCTCGATGGGTTACAGCATGTCCGCGGGCCATCAACTCGCGCTCGTGTCGTTCCAGCGAGGCTCGGGCACGGTCCAGGGAACCCCTCCTGTCATGGGCAACCCCTGGGGCCCGGGCACCTGGTACGAGACACTGGAGCGCGCCAGTTGGGGTGACGTCAGGAAGCGTGTCTGTCTTGGCGCGGAACAGGGCTACCTGCTGCGCAAGGTCTGGGAAAAACCGCAGGACGAAGTCCGGTGTGATGACTTCCAGGGCGCGGAGGTCGTTGCGCTGGAGGATGCGTTGATCAGCCTCGTCAACAAGTCCGTCTACATTCCCACCTGGCCGCCTCGTGACTACGGAGCCCCCCTCCCCAGGAAGGTGCGGGTCCAACTGGGACAGGCGTCCGTGGTGGCGTACCTCGACGAAGCCCGCGCGGATCATTGGGAGGATTCCCCCTGGCTACGGTCCAGGAGCTACCCCATCGACCTGTGGAGTCCCGTGCTCCAGGGGCTTCCCATGGAGGTGCGCTTCGACCGGCTCTCGGAAGGGGTGTACCGACAGTCCGAAGGAGGAGCGCGCGAATACCGTTCCGACAGTCGGCTCATCCGCTGGGGCACGTGGCTGGAGGAATCCCAGGTCAAGGCCCCGGAAGGTCGCTGACGGTGAACTCACCCACTGCCCACACCTCGACCAGCTTGTTGGTGAGATCCAGTTGCTGCTGGAGCACGTGGTCCACGACAGGCTCCAGATGCCTCCATTGCTCCTCGGAACTGAGCCCGGCCACGCGGAAGGCGATGATGCCCGCGTGAAGTTCGCAATCCCGCGCGAGCACGATGAAGTCTCCCACGTTCGTGGTGACGACCACCTCGCTGCGCTCGAATGCCAGACGCCAGAGTTCGGGGTCCGTCAGGCCGGCCTTTCCCAGGTGGACGATATGCGCGGCTTCCAAGCCCTTGGCATGGAGACGCACCGCGAGCCTGGGAGAGAGGTTTTCATCGACCAGCAACTTCATCGAAAAGGCAGACTAGGCGCCCTCTCGACGAGACACGAGTGCTTTGCGCGGGCGCCCCTGCGGGCGGGGAAGTTGCGCGAAGAGCACCGCGAAGGCGAGGTCTTCGTCATCCAGCCGGGGGAAGTCCTCCCTGACCTCGGTTCGCGGCACGCCCTTCAACAGCAGGTCTCCCACGTGCCGGACCGCGATGCGCGTGCCCTTGAAGACAGGCTCGCCGCCCAGGACATCCGGGCGTGACTCGATGCGCCGCTTGCCGTGGATGAACAGGCGCACCTGCTTCACCGATTCAGCGAATGGCTGCCGGGCGTCGAAGCTCGCCTGGACGGAGGTGAACTCCCAGCCCGTGTCGGTCTTGCGCCACGGCGACGCATGCGGCTCGCGGTCGTCATGCACGCCGGCAATCGCCTCATGGAGTTCACGGCGCACACTCGGGCTCAACGTCAGCGCCTTCTCCAGGTGTCGCACCAGGCGGAAGTAGAAGACGTCCCGAGGCCCGAAGCAGTGCCTGGAACGGCCTTTCGCACGGCCGGGCAGGATGCCCTCCTCCAGTTCCTGCCAGATGCGCCGGCTCGGAACCTCCGCGAGCGCCGCGAGTTCCTCAACGCTCAACCTGCGCCAGGGACGCAGTTCTAGATGCGCGCCAGAAATCATCACCATCTCCTGGTGATAATATCGGCGCGGCGTCTGACAGTGTCAATCGAGCCCGGCCATGCAAAGGGACCGGGCCGTCGGGCGTTCGGCCCGTGGGGTGACTTGCTGGGACGGACCCGACACGGCGGGTCCTGTCGAGAAGGACACGCTCCTCCCGCACGCAATCCCACCGGCCACGCGGCTCCACGCGGCGCTCCGTGTATCTAGCGACCGCATGCGACGCCCCCTCTTCCGCGCTCCCCTCCTGCTGTGCTCCGCGCTCCTGCTGACCACGGGCTGCGAGAGCATGAAGCCTCGTGCCGTCTCCCCCTCCGACGGCACCACCGCCACCGAACAGCCCGACGCCTCCGCCCCGACCGAGGCCTCCGTGCTGGACGCTGGCGCCCCCGACACCACCGCCACGCCTTCGCCATGGCAGCGCGCCCGCGTGGGCGACCGCGTGGAGTACGCCTTCTCCGCCCACCGGGGCCGCCCTGGCGCGGACACCGGCGTGGGCGTGGCCGGCCATGTCACGCTGGAGGTCGTCTCCGTCCAGGCGCCCTGGGCGTGGCTCACCGTCACCTTCACGGATGATCAGGGCAAGCCCCTGGCCCACCCGCGCCTCTCCCAGTCCCGCGTGCTGCCCATGCGCATGGAGGAGACACAGCCCTGGAAGGAAGAGCACCGCGGCCAGCGCTCCGCCGAACAGACCACCGCCGCCGGACGCACCTGGGAGGCCCGCCGCTTCCTGGACGACCGCCGCCCCAGCGACGGCCCCCTCCACAACCGCCTCTATGCCAATGAGCCCGGCCCGCTGTACCTCACCCATGGCCTGCTCGACGCCAGCACCACGCTCTCCGGCTTCGGCGCCAGCGGCAGCCAGCAGCTCACGCTCGTGTCCTTCCGCCAGGGCTCCGACGCCGCGGGCAACGTGCCCGTGCTCGACCGGCCCTGGGGCCCGGGCACCTGGTACGACGTGCGCCAAGAGCTCTCCGGCACGCCCTCCGTGCGCCGCGTCTGCCTGGGCGCCGAGCGCGGCTTCGTCCTTCGCAAGGAGCTGACCGGCCCCACCGGCGACGCCCCCTGCGCCGACTTCCGCGACGCCGAGCCCCAGCCCCTGGAAGAGGCCCTGCTCGCCGCCGTCAGCGAAGCCATCAGCCAGCCGCAGCAGTGGCCTCCCGTCGCCGCCGGCACCGCGCCGCCGCGCCGGGAGACGTTCACCGTCGCCCAGCACCCCATCCCCGCCTTCGTCCTCGAAGCGCCCGCGGGCGAGGGCGCCGAGCGCCGCGTGCAGGTCACCACCTACGCCGCCGACCCCTGGGGCGCCGCGCTCAACGGACTCGCGGACGAGGCCCGCTTCATCCCGCTCGCCGACGCCGTCTACCGCTCCCCGCCCAAGGGCAAGCGCGTGCCCGAGGACGGCACCGCGCTCGCCGGCTGGGGCAAGTGGGTCATCGACGGCGGCAGGTAGCGCGCGTCAGTCACACGTGCGGCGCTCCGGCTTGTCCGCGCGGCACTGCGCCACGGACGGGAGCGCCTCGCGCGCCTCGTCCGCCACCTCCACCAACTGGCGCGCGCACTCCTGCGCCGCCAGCGTGCCCTGGATGTCGAACAGGGACAGCACTTCCTTGCAGCGCTTCTGCATGGACTCCACGCCCGCCACGAAGAGCGGCTGCATCACCTCCGGCGTGAACGAGTAGCCGCTCGCCGTCGCCAACCCCGACTCCGGCTTGAACATCCACGTGCTGCGCCAGCTGCTCGCCACCTGGTCGAAGCGCGCCGAGCCCATCCACACCGCCTGCCCCGCCCCCGGCCCCACCATCTGCGGCTGGAAGCCCGTGCCCTTGCGGCGGCAGAAGTCCTCCGTCGCGCCTCGCAGCGTGCAGACGTTGTACTCGCCCAGCCGGCGCGTCACCGCGAGCAACTCCGCCTGCTGCACCTCCGCCACGCGCGGCTGCGCCACGAACAAATCGATGGTGCGCATCAGCACGCTCATCGCGTTCTTCGGATCCATCGCCGGTGACGGGTTCATCCCTCCCGTCGAAATCACCAGCACGCGCTCCGCCCCACGCTCCACCGCCTGGAGCAGCGGGAGCCCGGAGCGCACGCCGCCGTCGTAGTACGTCCCCGTGCGGTCACCCGCCGCCGACGGCAGCTTGCCCGCCGGGTTCGACAGCACCGGCTCCGCGATGGACGCCACGATGGCGTGAATCATCCCGCCCTTGCGCAGGTGGTCCGACGCGCCCGGCTTGAAGTCCGCCGGGTCCTGGTCGCTCACGCTGAACACGTCGCCCGTCTGGAAATCCACCGACACCGACACCAGCTCCGTGCCGTTGTGCAACATCGCCGGCTGGATGAATTGATCCAGCTTCGTATAGATGCCGTCGAACTTCACCAGGCCCCGCGTGTCCTCCGCCAGGTTCCACAGCCACGTGGAGTTCACGCAGTACAGGTCCGACTCCACCGTGCACGTGTAGTTGCCCAGCAAGAGCCGCCGCGCGTTCGCCTCCTGGCCCGGCGTGTGGAACAGGTCCACCAGCGTGCTGATGAGCGCGCCCGTGCTCGTCCCCGCCGCCAGGTCGATTCGCGCGTCGCCGCACCCCTCCGGCGCGGGCTTGCCCCGGCACTGCTCCAGGATGCCCAACAGCCGCCACATGGCCCCCGCGCTGAACGCCCCGTTGGCCCCGCCGCCGCTCAGCACCACCGCGTTGCTGGGCCGCTGCAGGTCGCGCCGCCACGAGCGCGCCCGCACGTACGCCGCCGCGGACGCCGCGCCCCGCTGGATGCCCTGCGCGAGCACCTCGCGCGTCAACGGCACCTCCAGCGACTGCTGCAACGCCGCGAGCGACGGACCAATGCCCATCGCGTTCGCGAGGAAGCGCTCCGCGTCCACCTCCTCCGCCGCCGCTGCCGCCACGGGGAGGGACTGCGCGGGCATCGGCACGCCCCACGCCGACGCCTTCACGGTCTGGTCGACGTAGCCCGTGCGCGCGTCGTTCTCATAGCAGGACGCCGAGTCGTTGCCCGCGTGCTGGACCAGGCACGCCGACATGTCCAGCACGGCCTCCGGAGACGCGCCCAGCGCCTCCATCCACGCGCCCGCGCGCGCCGGGTCCACATAGGAGTCCGTCAGCTGTGCGCGCGTCAGCCCCGCCACGCGCTCCACCGCCGGCACCCGGACCGGCACGTCCTTCGGATTCGACGAGTCCGGGGTGTTGAGCGTGTCCAGCAGGACGTCCGTGCGCAGGAAGCTGCAACCGCTCGCCGTGGCGGCGAGGAACATCAGCAGGGGCGTGAGGTGACGGCGCATGGAAGACGCCTCCTTGACGAGGGAGTGGACGGACCGTCTTCCTCCTTAGCTGAAGCCCCCGACGCCCGGCCATCACCCGAAGCGTCTGGCATCCGCAATCTCGCAAAGCACTGCCCGCGACGCGTCGCGGTGCGGTTAGCATGCGCCTCCCGTTCCGGAGGGTATCCCCTACATGGTTGAGTATGACCCGCATCGATGGTGGAGCTACTTCCACTACCTGCGCGGTTCGATGGTGAAGGAGATCGTCGGCCGAGTGTTGATATGCGTTGTCTGGGCCGCGGCCGTGGTGGGCTTCTCGAAGCACGTGCGCGACGTGGGCGTGCCCCCGACAGTGCACACGCTGGCGGGCATCTCGCTGAGCCTCCTGCTCGTGTTCCGAACCAACGCTTCCTATGACCGCTTCTGGGAGGGCCGGAAGCTCTGGGGCGGCATCGTCAACGAGACGCGCAACCTGGTCCGCGCGTCAGAGCCCTTCCTGGGCCGCACGGAGCTGTTCGCCACGCTGGTGCGCTGGACGGCCATGTTCCCCTTCGCCACCGCCGCGTGGCTGCGCGGCCAGCAGCGGCACCTGGGCCCCCACACGGACACCCTGCCCTCCGGGGAGGTGGCGGACGCGCTCAAGGCCCAGCACGTGCCCCTCAACGTGGCCCGCCGGATGACCGCCGTGCTGGACGAGGGCCGCCGCCAGGGGCTCTATCCCGAGTACGTCCAGATGCAGCTGGACCAGAACGTCCACCAGCTCATCGACTACCTGGGGGGTTGTGAGCGCATCCACCGCACGCCCATGCCCTTCGCGTACATGCTACACGTGCGCCGCGCGCTCATCCTCTACTGCTTCACCCTGCCCTTCGCGCTGGTGGACACCTTTGGCTGGGTGACAGTCCTGGCCACGTTCCTCGTCGCGTATGTCTTCTTTGGTATCGAAGAGATTGGCGTCGAGATTGAGGACCCCTTCGGCACGGACGACAACGACCTGCCGCTCGATACCATCTGCCAGAGCATCCAGAACAACCTGCTGGCGCTCCTGCCAACCTCCACCCCGAGCGCCCATGCCGACTCCGCCACCTGAGCCCGCGAGCTCCGTCCTCTTCCAGCGCAAATGGAAGGCGGAGCTGCGCGCCAGCGGCGCGATGACGCCTCGGGTGCCAGTGCAGTTCGTCGCCGAGCAGGGCCGGGCCATCCGCGCAAGAGCCTGACCAAGGGGCTGCCCATCTTCGAGGCGCGCTTCGACGGCGCGGAGACGGTGCGCGTCGTGGAGGCAGGCAAGGTCTAGCCCTGCCTCCGCCAGCCGTGAAGGACTACTCCGCGACGGAGACCTTCACCTCGATGTTGCCGCGCGTGGCGTTGGAGTACGGGCACACCTGGTGGGCCGCCTCCATCAGCTTCTGCGCCTCCTCGCGGGGGATGCCCGGGAGGATGCCCGTGAGCTCCACCGCCAGGCCGAAGCCGCCGTCCGGCGTCTTGCCGATGGTGACGGTGGCCTTCACGCCGGCCTTCTCATCCAGCTTCTTGCCGGCCTTGCCCGCCACCAGGCGCAGCGCGCTCTCGAAGCAGGAGGAGAAGCCCGCGGCGAAGAGCTGCTCGGGGTTGGTGGCCGACTCCTTGCCGGAGCCGCCCAGTTGCTTCGGCATGGCCAGCTCCAGGCCGTCCAGCGGGCTGTTCTCGAGGAGCAACTTGCCGTTGCGGCCGCCGTGCGTGATGGCGGTGGTGGAGTAGAGCGGCGAGATCTGGACCGGGGCCATGGTGTTGCTCCTTCGTGACTTCGTGGTTGGAAACCGCGTGTGTCTCAAGCGCTGCGTGAGGAAACCTTTTCGAACAGCCGCTGGATGTCCCGGCGCAGCCGCGACAGCTCCTCCAGCGTCAAACCGGTGCGGCAGACGATGGCCTCCGGGATGGACGCGGCCTTGCGGCGCAGGGCCTTACCCTGCGCGGTGAGCGACACCGTCACCGACCGCGCGTCCTCCGTGGAACGTTCGCGACGCACGAAGCCCTGCGTCTCCAGCCGCTTGAGCAGCGGCGTGAGCGTCCCCGAGTCCAGGTACAGCTTCTCCCCCAGCTCCTTCACCGTCACCCCGTCCGTCTCCCAGAGCACCAGCATCACCAGGTACTGCGGATAGGTGAGCCCCAGCTTCGCCAGGAGCGGCGTGTAGGCCTGCACCATCGCGCGCGACGCCGCGTAGAGCGGGAAGCACAGCTGCAGGTCCAGCCGGAGGAAGTCGTCCGTCGACATGGGGAATATGTAGTGCACAATTTAATTGCGCGCAACTGAATCGGCGGTGCGCGGGGAAGGTGGATGGGGGTGTGGCGTGTTCCCCGGCGGGCAGGGCCGTGGTACAGCCGCCACCCCCGGAGTGCCCGGGAACTGTCGAGGACGAGTGATGCTCAGGACGGTCACCGCCACGCGCTATGTGACGCCCTTGCGCGAAGGGGGCTCGCTGCCCGCCATCGTGGAGGCGAACGACGCGGGGCTCTATGTCGTGAAGTTCCGTGGGGCGGGCCAGGGGGCCAAGGCGCTCATCGCGGAGCTGTTGGCGGGAGAGATTGCTCGCGTGCTGGGCCTGCGCGTTCCGGAGCTGGTGTTCGTGGAGCTGGACGTGTCACTGGGGCGCAACGAGCCGGACAGTGAAATCCGCGAGCTGCTCAAGTCGAGCGCGGGGTTGAACCTGGCGCTGGACTACCTGCCGCGCTCGGTGACGTTCGACCCGCTGGCGGTGCCGGTGCCGGAGGCGCAGGTGGCGTCCGCCATCGTGGCGTTCGACGCGTTCGTGACGAACGTGGACCGCACGCCGAAGAACCCCAACCTCCTGGTGTGGCACCGCAACCTCTGGCTCATCGACCACGGGGCGGCGATGTACTTCCACCACTCGTGGGACGGATGGGAGGAGCGCAGCCAGACGCGGTTCGCGCCCATCAAGGACCACGTGCTGCTGCCGTGGGCGCACGGGCTGGCGGAGGCCGGGGACCTGCTCCAGGCGAGGGTGACGCGGGAGGTGGTGGAGCGCATCGTGGGGTCCATTCCGGAGGCGTGGCTGGGCCAGGAGCCCGCGTTCGCGTCCACGGCGGAGCACCGCGCGGCGTACGTGACGTGGCTGATGCGCAGGCTGGAAGCGGCGCCGGGGTTCATCGAGGAGGCGACGCGTGCCCACGCCCAGCTCGTTTGATTACGCCATCATCCGGCTGGTGCCTCGCGTGGAGCGCGAGGAGTTCATCAACGTGGGCGTCGTCCTCTTCTGCGTGCAGCACCGCTTCCTGGGGGCGCGCGTGGAGTTGGACGTGGCGCGGCTGAAGGCGCTGTCACCGGACGCGGACGTGGAGCTGCTCGCGGGCCACCTGGAGAGCTTCCGTCGCGTGTGCGTGGGCGGGAAGGACGCGGGGCCCATTGGACGGCTGCCGCAGAAGGAGCGCTGGCACTGGCTGGTGGCGCCGCGGAGCACGATGCTCCAGACGGGCCCGGTACACGCGGGCCTGTGTGACGACCCGGACCGCGCGCTGGAGCACCTGTTGGACACGATGGTGCGGGTGAAGCCCGCTCCGTGAGCAGGCGGGCGGACGAGCCCTGCGTCCGCTTGTCGGCACATCGCGGATGGCGCGAACGCATCCCATGGTGAAGAGAGCGGGGAGGCCTGGACGTTTGTCCCGGGGCTTCCCATTTTTCGCCGCGAGGCATGGGGAGGTGGCGTCCGTACATGGAGCCGTCAGCGCTACGCATCGTCACGTACAACGTCCGCTACTTCGGCCACATGCTGAGGGGGCTCGCGAGCACCCTGGGCCCCAAGCGCCGGGTGGCGGCCGCCCTGGCCACCCTGGACCCGTTGCCGGACGTCGTCTGCCTCCAGGAGGTGGAGACCTCCTCGTTGCGCAGCAACATCGTCCACCGGCCCACCCGCCCGGGTGAGACACAGCTGGAAGCCTTCATGGAGCGTGTGGAGGAGACGTTCGCCCTCCAGGGGAGAGAGATGCCCTACGAGGCGTTCTACTTCCGCGCGCACCACTACAAGGTGGGCGAGCTGTCGCTGTACACGACGGGGCTGGCGATGCTCGTCAACACGCGCACGCTCCAGGTGGACCGGCACAATGTGGAGGCGCCGGAGCACATCACGCACCACCACGTGCAAGGCCTGAAGGAGCGCAAGCAGAGCCGCATCTGCGCGCACATGCGCGTCTTGCGCCGCTCGGACCAGCGCGCGTTCCACATCTTCAACACGCACCTGAGCCTGCCCACGCCGTTCGCCCGCGAGTTCTGGGCCACGCGCGACAAGATGGGCTGCGGCGTCAACCAACTCCACGAGGCGAAGAAGCTCACGGGCTTCATCGGGCTGCACGCGAAGGAGGAGCCGTTCGTGGTGTGCGGGGACTTCAACTCGCCGCCGTCGTCGCCGGTGTTCCGCTATCTCACGGGGGATGCGCACCTGACGTGCGCGCAGGCGTCGGTGGGGCAGATCAACCCGACCCTGTCCCGCGCCTTCCCCACCGCGGGCTTCATGCACATGCGCATGCACCTGGACCACCTGTTCTCCGGTGGCGGCGTGAGCTGGCTGGACACGACGGAGACGCGGCCCTTCGGAGACCTGACCAGCCGCTTCCACGGCCTGTCAGACCACGTGCCGCTCATCGCGCGCTTCCGGCTGGAGGCTCCGACGCCCGCGCTGGTGACCTGAGAAGCGGGCCGCCGCGTCCCCGCCGGGTACTCCCCGCGCGCGCCTCGCGTGGGCAGCGTGTCCTTTCGGAGGCTCGCGACGATGATTCGACTCCAGCGCGTTTATGACGAGCACGGCTCGGACCCTCGGGCGGAGACCCGCTTCCTGGTGGACCGGCTGTGGCCTCGGGGGCGCAAGAAGGCGGACCTCCACCTGGACGGCTGGCCCCGCGAGGTGGGACCCAGCACGGAGCTGCGGCGGTGGTTCGCCCACGACGTGGCGCGCTGGGACGAGTTCCGGCGCCGGTACACCCGCGAGCTGGATGCTCACCACGACGCGTGGGAGCCGCTGCTCGAGGCCGCGCGCCAGGGCCGCGTCACCCTGCTCTACGGCGCCCGCGACACCGAGCACAACAACGCCGTGGTGTTGAAGGACTACCTGGAGGCCCGGCTGAAGCGCGCCTCGCGAACGAAGCCGCGCCGCACGGTGCACTAACCCGCGTCGCGCTCCAGCGCCTCCCACGCGTCCAGGATTTCGCGCGTCTTGCGCTCGGCGAGCGCATGGAACTCCGGCGCCAGGTGGGCCACCTTGTCCGGGTGGTATTGCGCGATGAGCGTGCGGAACGCCTTGCGCGCCTCGTCCCTGGGGGTCCCCCGCTCGATGCCCAGCACGGTCCAGGGGTCCTTCGTCTCGGGCTCGGGCGCGACGGCACGACTGCCGCGCGGGGGCGTGGCTTCGTCGGCCTGCCACTCGCGAGCCCTGCCCGAACCCGGGCGGGCCCCCGCATTGCCTCGCGAGGACGCGTCACCTCGGGCGCTGGGGCGGCGCCAGGGATCGGCGGATTCCTCCGGCGCTCCGCTGTCACTCGCGGGGCCGTAGCGCGGCGGAGCCTTGGGCGCGGGCTCCGGGCGGCGGTGGCCGGGGCGCTTCTCCGGGTCGGGCGCGGGGATGCCGTGAGACAGGCGGCTCAGGGCTTCCTGGAGGAACCACAGGTCTTCCGCGGGACTGGCGTGCTTGCGCACCACCGCGCGCGGCTTGCCGTCCTCCAGCAGCACGTAGCCCGTGGACGCCGCGTAGGCGCGCTTCTTGTCCTCCGGGTAGAGCCGGTCGCCCAGGTCCCCCAGCGGATCCCTCCACATGCCTTCCGTGGTGCCTTCGTCCGCCACGACGACCTGCGACAGCACGTGCCCGAACAGGTCCTCCAGCGCCGCGAAGGGCTCACGCGCCTGCGGCGGACGCGTCATCACCGCGCCGTGGCGCACCCCCGCCACCAGCAGCAGCCCCTGCGCCGCGTCCACGAACGAGAAGAGCTTCTCGCGGACCTGCTTGTCGGAGAAGTAGAGAACGGCCTGCACGGTCCTCCCATCTTAGGCCCTTCGCGCCCCGGCCCCCACCCGTCCCCTCCCAACCTGTCGGGTCTGGACCCAGGAATTCCGACAAGACCCGGTTCGAAGCGGCTCGACCCGGGGGCGGGCTTGCGAAAGAGTCACCCTCCCCTATGCGCTGCTGCCACCGCCACGCCCCCGTCGCCGCCGCCGGGTCCTCCGACCCGCATCCGTTCAGCCTGCCCGGCGCCACCGAGCACTACGCCGCGCCCCGGCCCGTGCGCGCCGAGCACGTGCGCATCGAACTGGACCTGGACTTCGCCCAGCGCGCCCTGGCCGGCACCTGCACCACCCGCGTGTCCGCCGTCCGCACCGTGTCCACCGTCACCTTCGACGCCGTGGACCTGGACGTCACCGAGGCCCGCGTCGACGGCCGCTCCGTCACCTTCTCCAACTCCGGCGCGCACGTGCGCGTGGAGCTGCCTCGCGCGCTCGACGCGGGCCAGGCGTGCGACATCGCGCTCACCTACCGCGCCCGCCCCCGCCGCGGCCTCTACTTCTGGGGCCCCGACGCGGGCTACCCCGACCGTCCGCTCCAGGCGTGGACGCAGGGCCAGGACATCGACGCGCGCTGCTGGTTCCCCTGCCTGGACACGCCCGCGCAGAAGGCCACGTCGGAGGTCATCGCCACCTTCCCGGCGCACATGACGTCGCTGTCCAACGGTGTGCTCGTCAGCGACGTCACCACCGGCGAGCGGCGCACCCAGCACCACCGCATGGCGCAGCCGCACGCGCCCTACCTCGTCACGCTGGTGGTGGGCGAGTTCGACGAGGCCACCGACACCGCCGGCACCACGCCGCTGCGCTACCTGTTCCCCAAGGGGCGCCGCGAGGACGCGCTCCGGTGCGTGGCGCGCACGCCGAAGATGATTGCCGCGTACGAGTCCATCACCGGTGAGCCCTACCCGTGGAGCGGCTACGCGCAGGTGTTCGTCACGGAGTTCATCCTGGGCGGCATGGAGCACACCACCGCCACCACGCTGGTGGACACCGTGCTGCACGATGCGCGGGCACACCTGGACTACAACGCCGAGCCGCTCATCTCCCACGAGCTGGCGCACCAGTGGTTCGGCGACCTGCTCACCTGCCGCGACTGGCCCCACGGCTGGCTCAACGAGGGCTTCGCCACCTACTTCGAGGTGCTCTGGAAGGAGCGCGGCGACAACCGGGACGAGGCCGACCATCACCGGGCGCTCGACCTGGAGGCCTACCTCTCCGAGACGCGCGAGCGCTACGCGCGCTCCATCGTCGCCCGGAAGTTCCAGGCGCCCATGGACCTGTTCGACCGCCACCTCTACGAGAAGGGCGGGCTGGTGCTCCACGAACTGCGCCGCCGCGTGGGGGATGACCTCTTCATGCGCGCCCTGCGCCACTACGTCGCGTCCCACCGCCACGGCGTGGTGGAGACGGTGGACCTGGCGCGCGCCTTCGAGGCGGCCACCGGCCACAACCTGGACCCTGTCTTCGACCAGTACGTCTTCTCCCCCGGCCACCCGGAGCTGAAAGTGGAGGTCCGCTACGAGGCGGACGACGCGCGCCTGCGCATCAGCGTGCGCCAGACGCAGCGCACGGATTCGGGCACGCCCGTCTTCCGCCTCCCGCTGGAGGTGGCCGTCACGGTGAATGGCGAAGACACGCGCCACCGATTGGAGCTCACGGACGCGGAGCACCGCTTCCACCTGCCCTGCCCCGCCGCGCCCACGCAGGTGCGCGTGGATCCGCGCCGCGACGTGCTGGGCACGCTGGACGTGGACAAGGCCGTGGGGCTGTGGCGCGAGGAGCTGGCCAATGCCCCTGAGGCCCGCGCGCGCACGGAGGCCGCGCACGCGCTGGGGAAGGACGGAGGCCTGCGGTCGGTGGAGGCGCTGGGCCGCGCGCTGAAGGACGCGAAGCGGTTCTGGGCCACTCGCGCCGCGTGCGCGAAGGCGCTGGGCCGCATCCGCACGCCGGAGGCTCGCGCGCTGCTGCTGGACGCGGTCGCCACCGAGCACCCGCGCGTGCGCCGCGCCGTCGTCGCCGCGCTGGGTGAGTTCCGCCACGACGTGGAGGCGGCAGGGAGCCTGCGCTCGGTGCTGGAGGCCGGTGACGCCAGCTACTTCGTGGAGGCGGAGGCCGCACGGGCCCTGGGGCGCGTGCGCGCGCCGGATGCGCTGCCCCTGCTGGAGGCCGCCACCGCGAGGCCGTCATTCCAGGACGTCATCGGCGCGAGCGCGATGGACGGGCTCGCGGAGACGCAGGACCCGGCCGCGTTCCCGGTGGCCGTGGCACGCACCGCGTACGGCCAGCCCGCGTTCCTGCGCCGCGCGGCCGTGAGCACCGTGGCGAAGCTGGCGGAGGTGGCGAACCGCAAGCGCGAAGCGGTGGACCTGTTCGCGCAGCTCTTGCGCGACCCGCAGTTCCGCGTGCAACTGGCGGTCTGCGATGCGGCCTCCACGCTGGGCGACCGTCGCCTGCTGCCCGCGCTGGAGGGCACGACCTTCAGCGACCCGCGCACCCGCCGCTACGCCCGCGAGGCCGTGCGCACCCTGCGCGAAGGCGCGCCCCAGGCCCGTGAAGTCGCGTCGCTGCGCGAGGAACTGGACGCGCTCAAGCAGGAGACGCGCACCCTGCGCGAGAAGCTGGAGACGTTCACGCTGAACGCGCAGCCGGCCGCCCCCGTGCGGAAGCCTGTGCGCAAGCAAGCGGCGAAGCGTGGCCGCACGCCGCCCAAGCGCCGGCGCTGAGCCGCCACGGCTTCAGTCCGTCTGCCCCTGCAACGACTGGCGCAGGAACGCGCGCCAGTCCTCGAGCAACGCGGGCGACACGTCGTGGCCCAGGTCCGGGTAGGTCCTCACGTCGATGGGGACGCCCCGGCCCTTCAGCTCCGCGACCCGCTCGCGCGTGTGCTGCACGGGGATGATGGCGTCCTGTTCTCCCTGGAGCACCCGCACCTTCCGCGACACAGGCTGCCCCTGGACCGGGTCGCCCAGCAGCCGCGTCCCCATGGGCACCGCCGCGTCCACCAGCTCCGGGTGCCGGATGGCCAGCATCCACGCCAGGTCTCCCCCGTAGGAGAACCCCGTCACCACGACGCGGCGGAGCTCCGGGTGCGCCGCCCGGACCTCGCGGATCAACTCCGCGAGCCGCTCCGCCATGCGCTCCACGTCCTCCGTCTTCCCCTCCCACGTCTTCTCCTCGTGGTCCGCCTGGAACCACGTGAAGCCGTCGCGGCGGGGCCTCGGGCCCTGGGGCAGCAGCGTGCGCACGGGGATGCCCAGTGACTGGATGGGCTCATCCCAGAACGCGGGCGTGGAGCCGGAGAAGTGCAGGGCCACGAGCAACGCCTCGGGCTTCGGAGCGCCCACCGCCTCGCTCTTGTGGATGAGCGGGCTCTGCGCCGCCGGCGGCGTGCCCTGGGTGCTGGCACAGGCCATCCCCAGCAGTGACACGGCGAGCAGCACGGCGGCGGTTCGGGATTCGCGCATGCTCCCTCCTGTACCCGCCCGCTCGCCCGGCCTCCAGGGGCGCTGTCAGCGTCCTGCCCTCCGGCTTCACCGCGCCGTTCCGGCCCACAGTGTGTACCTGTAGACAAAGGGAACGCGCACGGGCGCCAAGACGCGCGCCCGCCAACGCCGGGGAGACCCCACCTCCCGGCAGGGCCGGCCACGCGGCGGAAGAGACGCGTGCCGGGTCCCACCAGGAGCGAGCATGGCCGGAGGAGCCGCACGGGAGCTGGAAGCCATCTTGAACGCCGCGGTGGACCCCATCATCGCGTGCGGCCCCGAGGAGCTCATCCTGCACGTCAACGCGGCGACGGAGCGGCTGCTGGGCTGGGACTGCGAGCAGCTCGTGGGCAGGCCCATCACCGACCTCTTCCCGCCTCGCCTGCACCACTTCCATGGCCTCAGCCTGCCGCGCTACCTGCTGTCGCGCCGCAAGGCGCTCGGCGGGCGGCCCACGCGCGTCTTCGCCCGGCGGCGCGACGGTGTGGAGTTGCAGGTGGAGGTCACCGTGGGCGCCACCGGCCTGGACGGCGATGAGCGCATCGTCTTCACGCTGCGCCGGATGCACGAGGTCATCGACTCGCTGGAGGAGCCGGTGGAGCACATCCCCGGCGGCCCCGACGCGGCCTCGCACCAGGAGACGGCGGACCGGCTCTACCGGCTGCTCGTGGAGAACGCGCCCCTGGGCATCTTCCACTTCGACCGCAATCCCGTCATCACCGCGTGCAACGAGCGCTTCGCGGGCCTCATCGGCACGTCGAAGCGCAACCTGGTGGGCCTGAACCTCCTCACGCTGCGCGACGAGGGCATCATGACCTGCGTGCGCGAGTCACTGGCCGGCCGTGCCTGCGACTACGAAGGCGACTACCGCGCGCTCACCACCGGCAAGGAGATACCCGTCCGCATCCGCTTCGCCCCCTGCTACTCCGAGGACGGCACCGTCGTGGAGGGCGGCGTCGGCATCGTGGAGGACATCACCGAGCGCCGCCGCGTGGAGGCCGAGCGCGAGGAGAACCTGGCCCAGCTGGACCTGCTCGTGCGCAGCGCGCCGGTGGGCATCGGCTTCCTGGACACCAATCTGCGCTACGTGCGCGTCAACGAAACGCTCGCGCGCATCAATGGCATCCCCGCGGAGGACCACCCGGGCCGCACGCTGCCGGAGCTGCTCGGGGAGCCGGGCGCCATCGCGGAGCAGGGGCCCCGCTACGTGCTGCGCACCGGCGAGCCCATGGTGAACCAGGAGTCCGTCTCCGACGAGGACCTGGGCGCCCCCGGCCCCCGGCGCTGCTTCCGGGGCAGCTTCTATCCCGTGCGCACTCCCGACGGCCGCGTGCTGGGCGTGGGCGTCCTCATCGAGGACATCACCGAGCGCAGACGCGCGGAGGAGGAGCGCGCGCACCTGTACCGCGAGGCCCAGGAGGCCATCCGCGTGCGCGACGACTTCCTCTCCATCGCGAGCCACGAATTGAAGACGCCGCTGACGCCCCTGAGCCTGCGCCTGGCCACGCTGGAGCGCCGCCTGGAGCGCGGCGAGAACCTGGACCCCGGCGTGCTGCGCCACGCGCGCCACCAGCTCACGCGCCTCACCGGCCTCATCAACGACCTGCTGGACGCCTCGCGCATCGAGGCCGGCCGGCTGTCCCTGCACCCGGAGTCCACCCGCCTCGACCAGTTGGTGGAGCAGACGCTCGCCGGCATGGAAGGCCAGAAGGGCAACCACACCTTCGACTTCGAGCCCCCCCGGGAGCCCGTCTCCGTCCACGGCGACACGTTCCGGCTGGAGCAGGTCATCTCCAACCTGCTGGAGAACGCGCTCAAGTACAGCCCGGACGGCGGCACCATCCGCGTGCGGCTGTCCCAGACGGACGACGTCGCGGTGCTGTCCGTGACGGACCCGGGCATCGGCATCCCGGAGGACCAGCAGCAGCAGTTGTTCGACCGCTACTTCCGCGCGCGCAACGCCTCCACCCGCTCCTACGGAGGGCTGGGCCTGGGCCTCTACATCAGCCGCGACATCGTGGAGCGCCACGGCGGCCGCATCTGGGTGGAGAGTGAACCGGGCCGGGGGTCGACCTTCTACGTCGCGCTGCCGACACTCGCCTCCGTGCGGCCTGCCCTCCCGCAGGTGTGGCCTGATCGCCACCTCCACTGAAGCAGCGGTCGCCCTTCACCTGAAAGAACTTCAGCCCTGCCTCTCCGCCCCGGACGAAGGCTGCATGCAAAGGGCTGGAATCCCACGCTCCCCAGCCCTGGCACGCCCCCTGCTCATGTGAGGGCACGGGAGGGAGAAGACCCATGGAAAACATGACGATGAAGAGCGAGTCCCCTGTCAGCCAGGACAACGAGGGGTGGCTTGTCCGGGTGAAGGTCGGCGGGCGCGTCCAGGAGGTGCGCTGCACCTCGGAGAACCAGGCGCGCTACTTCGCGGCCGTGCTGTCCTTCAACGCGGCTCCCCCCTCGCGCATGCGCAACTAGCGCGCGAGGAGGAGGCGCCCGGCGTCAGGCATTGCGCCGGGCGATGTCGGTCGACAGCACGTTGGCGAAGGACACCCAGCCCAGGTACGGAGCCATGAACCATGGCGCCTTGCGGTCCACGCGGCTGGCGGCGGCGGTATACGCCGCGATGCTGCCCAGCAAGGCCCAGTTCTCCACCGCCGCGGCCTTGAGCTGGCGCTTGCGGAAGAACAGATGGGACCACGCGGCGTTGAGCCCCAGCTGCACGAACCACAGGCCCAGCGCGCGCGAGCGCTCGGCGCCCGCCGGTGAGCCCCAGATGCGCCAGCCGGACACGGCGATGAGTCCGTAGAGCGCCGTCCACACCGGCCCGAAGGCCTGCCGCGGCGGTTGGTAGGGCGGCTTCTTCAAGTGCTTGTACCAGCGGCCCTCCACGGCCTCGCGGGTGCTGCGCGCGTTGAGGAAGACCGCGCCCGCGGTGAGCGCGCTGAAGGCACCCAGCGCCACCAGCGATTCACGGTTGAGCGTGGCGTTGTGTTCCAGGCCCTCGGAGCCTCCCAGCTCGCTGAGTTGCATGTCGTTCCTCCCGGACGTGACGAAGCCGTTGTGCGAGCCCACAAGCTGTGTCCTCGCACAACGGCCTGCCATGTCCGCCTGCCTGCCCGGCTGGCCTCAGGGCTGCGCGGGGACGGACGCGGAGTCCATGGGGGCACGCGCCTCCGTGGCCACTCCTGACGCGAGCCAGCCCTTCACCAACGCCAGGTGCTCGGCCTCCGCGTCCAGCGCCAGCGTGAAGCGGTCCGCGAGCGTGTCATGGCCCAGGCCGCGCGCCAGGTCGATGAGCAGCTCCCAGCTCGCGTTGTCCGTCAACTCCGCCACCAGCAGCGCCTGCGTGGCCTGCCGCAGGTTGGTGCGCGGGTCGGAGATGGCCGCGGGCACGCCCATGGAGATGACCGAGGTGAGGTCCGCCGACGGCGTCATCGCCGTGGGGTCCGCGCCCAGCTTCTCCAGCGCCTCCGTCAGCAGCGCGAAGTGGCTCAGCTCATCATCGAGGATCTTCATGAGCAGCTCGCGCGACGGGCCTCCCTCCCAGCTGCCGAAGACCTCCAGCTTGGAGAGCGCGCCCTCGTAGAGCCGGACGCCGGTGCGCTCGAAGGCGAGCCGTTCGCCCAGCTTGTCGATGAGCACGGTGGGCTTGCCGCCCTTGAGCATGTCCACCGCGGTCTTCGCCATGCCCTTGAGGCTCGCGGGCGGCGGGACGCGGCCCAGGCCGTCACCGGCCTCGCGCATGTACTGCTTGCGCACCTCCGCGATGGCCTGCGCGTCACCCGGGCTGCTGGGCTCCGCGCGCTCCGCTTCCGCGATGATGTCCTTGCTGTCCACGGGTGACGTCTTGATACCGGTGCGGTTCATCCCCACGTCGGCGACGGTGTCCTTGCTCATTGCAGCCTCCTGCCTTCCAGCACCGAGCCCATGCGCTCCGCCTTCGCGGCGAGCTCCGTGCCCGGCCTCCATTTGTATCCAGCCGCCGCCGTCTCCGAGGGCGACCCTTCCGAGTTCAGCTGCGCCTGGTACACGAGCGTGCGGTGGTCCGGAGGCAGCTGGGATTTGTCCACGTACTCGGTGCCGTCGGAGCGCATGTCCACCTCCTGCGAGAGGACCTTGCGCACGAACTCGCGGTGCTCCTTGAACGCGATGGGCTCCGGGAGCGTGCGGGGCAGCACCTCCGCGGGGTCACGCTGCTCCAGGCTCTTGAACAGCTCCATCACGTAGTGGAGGTGTCCCAGCTCGTAGTCCACGAACCGCTGCCACACCTCCTTGATGCGCGGGTTCGTCTCGTACGCGAGGCACGAGTGGTAGTTGTAGACCTCCATGGCCTCGTGGAGCATCCACTTCTCCAGCAGGGACTCGCCGGGGTCCATCAGCGAGCCGTACTGGGTGACGTGCTGCTCCTCGATGGAGGCGATCTCCGCGTAGAGCTGCCGCGCGACGGGGTCCGTGAACGTGGGGCCCACGGTCATGTAGTAGTCGTGCGTCTGGAACTCGGACGCGGTGATGGTCATCGCGTGCAGCTTGGACAGCGGATCCGCGGCCTTGCGGTCATACGGGCGGCGCAGGTCGTCCAGCGGATGGCGGTGCTCCACGGACGTGGGGCGGCCCGGAATGATGTCCGTATAGGACTGGGTGATGTTGTTGGGGTCCTGGCCTTCCAGCCGATCGTAGAGCGCGGAGTAGCGGTACAGGTGGTCGAAGTCCTCCAGCATCCCGAACCGGTACGTCTGGGCCAGATAGGGGTCGGGCTCGTGGATGGCCACGCTGGCCGTGACTTCAATGGCGAGCTGCTCGAAGCCGAGCGTGGTCTCGATGACCTTCTGGTCCGGCGGCGTGAGCCAGTTCACCAGCGTCTGCTGGTGGTGCTCCGCGCGGCGCACCAGCGCCAGGTGCGGACGCAGCTCCAGGCTGAGCCGCGCGAAGATGTGTTTCATGCGCAGGGCATCCGCTTCGATGCCGTTCATCAGGATGACGCGCGTCCGGGTGAACGCGTCGTCGTCCATCTTGCTGTAGGGCCGCCGCACGAGGTCCTTCCAGGTGAAGGCCTGACGCTCCACGGGGACGCCTTTTTCTTTGAACAGGTCCAGGGCCACGAGGTGACTCCTTCAGGGCAGGGACAGGGCATTGAAACGCGGGCGATGAAGGTCACCGCCTCGGGTCCCATGGAGTTGAAGGTTGTGGGCCACGCGCCGTCGGCAACAGACGGGCAGCC
Organism: Corallococcus sp. AB018; assembly: GCF_003986945.1. Lineage (NCBI taxonomy): Bacteria > Pseudomonadati > Myxococcota > Myxococcia > Myxococcales > Myxococcaceae > Corallococcus > Corallococcus sp. AB018. Next base: position 21,628 of record NZ_RAWR01000011.1, read on the forward strand.
GTCGCCCGCAGGCCTCCAGGGACTGCGACGGCTCGCCGGGTCTCCTGCTTCGCAGGCCTCTCTGGGTCCTCCTGGATGAAGGTCCAGTTCCGTCCTGCCCCGCACGTGCCGAGGGGGCATCTCCCGGAGTAGCGTCTCGCCATCGACCTCGTGGGGAGGGTCCGTGGCGGGTGAGACGTGGAAGCTGATCCAGGAGCGCTGGCGCCATCACGGACGCGCGATGCTGGGCATCGCGCTGGCAGCCACACTCATCGCGTGGGCGTGCGAGGAGGCGAAGGTCCTCGAGAGCACGGAGCACATCGCCTACGACGAAGCCCTGGTCCGGTTCACTGGTGGCCGGAAAGAGTCCAAGCAGGTGGTCGTGGTGGCCATCGACCAGGACTCCATCGATGAAATCAGTCAGAACGCGCAGCTCCAGATCAACTTCGGCAACTGGCCGTACACGCGCACGCTGTGGGCGAGCATCGCGCAGGAGCTGAAGGCCCAAGGAGCCAGGGCCGTGCTGTTCGACGCGGTGATGGACGAGCGGACGGCCGACGAGTCCGTGGACCTGGGCTTCGCGCAGGTGCTGCGTGAGACAGGCCTCCCTTTCTACCTGGGCATGTCGACCAGCGAGTCGGCGAAGCGACTCGTCCACGCGGACCTCCAGGCCCCCGTGCCGCTGACCGTTCCCGAGGCCGCTCCCGCCGCCAGCCCTCCAGAAGACGACTCCTTCCCCGAAGAGGAGGAGTTCAAGGAAGCACCCGCTCCGGCCACGCCTGTGCTGACGCCCGGAGCCCTGGCGCGGGCACTCGCCTTCCCCGCGCGTCGGGCGGAGGGGGAGCCGTTGCCCAGGATTGGGCAGATGCCATCGAAGCCGACACCGAAGCCCCGCTACCCGGTGCCTCCGACGCCCGCGCTGGTCAGCGCGGTGAACGGGGTCGGGCTGGTGGACATGGAGGCGGATGGAGATGGCTCCATGCGCCGCACGCGCTTCGCGTACACGGACGGCACCAATACCTACGTGACGCTGCCCGTGCGCATGATGGCGGACCTGCTGGGCGCGAAGGAGGTCGTGTTCTCCGGCCGCACCCTCCGCCTGGGTGAGCACACGTGGCACGTGGACCCGGACGGCAGCGCGGCGCTGGACTACGGCGGTCCGCTGGAAAAACGCTTCGTGGCGGTGAGCCTCTTCGACGTGCTGAACGACTGGATCCACCGTTCCAAGGGCGAAAAGCTGGACCTGGCCGCGGACATCTTCCAGGACAAGGTCGTCGTCATCGGCGGCACGGCGGTGGGCCTCAACGACATCAAGGCCACGCCCTTCTCCGCCGCGGAGCCCGGGCTGGTGAAGCAGGCCACGGTGGTGGACACGCTGCTGTCGGGCACGTTCATCACCCGCGCGCCCCTGGCCGTGGACCTGGGCCTGACGTTCTTCGTGGCGCTGGTGTCCGTGGTGCTGCTGATGACGGCGCGCTGGACACCGCTGGAGGTGGCCTGGCCGGTGGCGCTGATTCTGGGGCTGCACGTGCTCACGGGCCTGCTGCTCAAGACGGCGCACACGCACGTGCTGATGGCGATGCCCGCGCTGGCGGGCGTGGGCGCGAGCGTGGCGGCGCTGGCGTTCAACCACCTGGTGGCCAACCGCGAGACCCAGTTCATCCGGCAGGCGTTCCACCGCTTCATGGAGCCGAAGCTGGTGGAGCAGATGATCCGCTCACGGCAGCTGCCGCGCCTGGATGGGGAGAACAAGGAGATCACCGCGTTCTTCAGCGACATCCGCGGCTTCTCCACCTTCAGCGAGCGCTTCAAGGAGGACCCGCGCCAGCTGGTGCGCATCCTCAACACGTACCTCACGACCGTGAGCGGGGCGCTGCTGCGCGAAGGCGGCTGCCTGGACAAGTACATCGGCGACGCGGTGGTGTGCCTCTTCGGCGCGCCCATGGCCCAGGAGGACCACGCCGTGCGAGCGTGCCGGGGCGCCCTGGCGGCGAAGGCTGCCGTGGAGGCGCTGCGCGTGGACTTCCGCGAGAAGGGTTTCCCGGACGTGTACACGCGCATCGGCGTGAACAGCGCGGTGAACTTCGTGGGCAACTTCGGCAGCGACCAGCTCTTCAGCTACACGGCCATTGGCGACGGCATGAACCTGGCCGCGCGCCTGGAGGGCGCGAACAAGGCCTACGGGTCGGTCATCATGATTGGCCCACGCACGTACGAATTGGCGCACGAGCACATCGAGGTGCGCGAGCTGGACCGGGTGCGGGTGGCGGGCAAGACGGAGGCCGTCACGGTGTACGAGCTGCTCGCGCTCAAGGGCCAGCTGGACGCGTCCACCCGTCACACGGTGGCGCGCTACCACGAGGCCCTGGGGCTGTACCGTGAGGCCCGCTTCGCGGAGGCCGTGAAGGTGCTGGAGGCGGAGGCCGCCCGGTCGCCGGAGGACGGGCCCACGGCGAAGCTGCTGGAGCGCTGCCGCGAGTATCAGGAGACGCCCCCGGAGAAGTTCGATGGCGTCGCGAATCTGGAGAAGTGACGGCGTATCAGGTTGGGGAGGATGACGATGAGACGATGGACCTGGGGCGTCGTGCTGCTGGCGCTGGGACTGCCGGCGACGGCCGCGTGGGCAGTGAAGAAGGACGAGAAGCTCTACGTGAAGGCGCGCAACACCCGCGTGCTCAAGAGCGCGGTGCCCACGGCGGACGTGGTGGCGGTGCTCCAGCCCGGGCAGCAGGTGACGTGGAAGGGCGCGGACCCGAAGAACGCGCAGTGGCACCAGGTGACGGAGCCCGGAGGCAAGGCCGGCTACGTGTTCCAGACGAACCTGTCCACGAAGCCGCCCGACATGGAGCTGGTGTCCAAGGACGGCAAGACGCGCGGCATCGATACGGCCTCCTTCGTGTCCAGCGGCGCGGCGGTGAAGGCGCTGAGCCCCGGCGCGGAGAAGTACGGCAAGGAGAAGGGCGGCGACTACGCGGTCGCGGTGTCGCAAATCAAGGCGCTGGAGGCCCTGGCCCTCAAGGTCACGCCCGTGGAGATCGACGCGCACGTGAAGCAGGCCGGGCTGTTCCCGGTCGTGGCGCCCAACACGAAGCTGGGCCCCCAGGCGAAGAAGGCGGTGAAGTGATGCGCTCGCGCATGGGATTGCTGGCGGTGGCGGGCCTGGGGCTGTGCCTCACGTCCTGTGCCCAGATGGCGAAGGGCCTGAGGGCCGCGAACCTGGGCGAGGACGCGAACCGGCTGGCGACCGCGGCGGAGAAGGTGGAGTCCTGCGACAAGCTGAAGGTGGAGCCGGCCATCCAGGAGGAGTACGCGCTGGGCAGCGCGCTGGCCATCCACTGGGCGCAGCAGAGCGGCGGGCTGATGCTGTCAGGCGCGGCGGAGGAGAAGCTGAATGCCTACGTCAACACGGTGGGCCGCAACCTGGCCATGCAGTCCCCCCGGCCGGAGCTGAGCTGGACGTTCGGCGTGCTCAAGGACGCGGAGAACTTCAACGCCCTGTCCGCGCCCGGTGGCTACGTGTTCGTCACGCGCCGGTTGCTCCAGGGCGTGGACAACGAGGCGCAGCTCGCGGGCGTGCTGGCGCATGAGATTGCCCACATCGTGCTCAAGCACGCGCTGCAACAGTACGTCTCCGTGAAGGTGAGCACGTGCAAGGGCGCCGCGGTGACGGGCGCCGTGGTGTCCACGGTGGCCTCGAAGGTGGTGGGCGCGAGCCGGGCGGACGGACGGCTGGACCTGGACTCGGACACGGGCCTGATGGGGAAGATGGTCGAAGGCACCGTGGACGCCTTCGGCAAGGGCAACCGCCGGGACGAGGAGCTGGCGGCGGACGCGCTCGCGGTGGAGCTGCTGCTGTCCGCGGGCTACGACCCGGGGGAGTATTCGCTGTTGCTCGGCAAGACGACCGGGGGCGGCGGACTCCTGGCGAACCACCCCAGCGCGAAGGACCGCAGGGAGCAGATTTCCAGGCTCGTCGAAGCGCGGCGGAACAACGCGGATCCGCTCGCGCGGGTGGACGTCGCGTCGCTCCAGCGGCCGGCCCTGCCCGCGGCCTTCGCCGTCGTGGGGCCCGTGAAGAAGTCCACGGGCGTGGCGAAGGACGCGAAGTAGGCGGAGGCCTTCAGCGCACCGTGGCCTGGCTCAAGGCGCGGTGCACGGACTCCAGGGCCTTGCGCGCCTCCAGCAGCTCGGCACGCTCGGCGGTGAGGGACGCGACCTGCTGGGCCAGCACGTCGCGCTCGCCCTGCAGCGTCTCCACGGCGCGGCGCAGGGAGGAGGACTCGTCCTTGGCGCCTTCCAGCTCCACGGCGAGGCGCTCCTCCTCCGCCAGGCTGTCGGCCAGGGCCGCCTTGCCCCTGGTCACGACCTGCTCCAGCGCTTCGTGCTCCTTCGCCGCGGCCTGGAGGGCCTGACGGGACTCCTGGAGGGACAGAAGCGCTTCGTCGCGCTCGCCTTCCAGGGAGGCCAGTTCGCGCTCCAGGTCGGCGAGCAGCTTCACGCGGCCCTCCATCTCCGCGGACAGGCGGCGGGCCTCGTCCATGCGGAGGCGGGCCTCCTCGGTGGCCTTCTCCGCCTGACGGCGGGCGACCTCGAGGTCCTGGGTCAGCGTGAGGTTGGCCGCCTTGACCTTGGTGAGCTCCGCCTGGAGGTGGGTGATGCGCTCCACGGCGCGCTGACCGGCTTCCGCGACGGTGGCGGGCAGCGGCTCCGGGCGAGGGTTCTCGCGCACGGCCTTGAGGCGGGCCTTGAGCTTCTCGCGGCGGGATTCGGAGTCGTCCTCGCGGGGAGGCGCGGGCGTCTGCACCTCGACGGGGGCGGGCGCGGCTTCCTGTCGGGCCACCGTCTCGGTGGTGGTGACGGTGGAGGCCTGGACGGCAACGTACGTCGTCATGGGCTCGGCCTCGGAAGGCATGCGGAGGGCCTGAACGCCCATCCGTCCATCGAACTGTACTCCGGGAGGCGGGCCCGCGAACGTGGCCGGCATGCCCCGGGGGGCTTCCGCCTGCGCCATCGCCGGGGGCGGCGAGGCGAAGGTGACTGGCGCGCCCCGAGTGTCGGCGCGAGGGGCTTCCGCCTGGGGAGGCACCGGCGCGGGGACGGCTTCCGCACGCGGAACAACCGGAGCCGGGTGCTCCACGCGGGCCACGTCGGCACGCAGCGCTTCCGTGTGCGTCACGGAGTGGGCCAGGGGCGCCACGCGCGTCGGGTCCACATGCGTGGCGGCTTCCGGACGCGCCGTCAGCGCATCCCAGCGCGCGGCGGCGGGCGGAGGCGGCTCCTCGTGCGTGGGCGTCGGCTCGGCGCCCAGGGGCTCCTGGCCGAAGGCCTCGACCGCGGACTCCCGCTGCTGCGCGACGGACACGTTCCACGCGGACGCGGCGACGGCCTCCGCCACTTCGCGGTGCGACACCGGCGGCACGGCTTCCGCGTCCCAGACGGACTCCTCGGGCGCGGTCTCCTGCGCCACGTTCCAGCCGGGCGCGGTCTCCTGCGAGTCCGAGTCCAGCCACGGCGCGGGCGCAGCCTCTTCCTCTTCGCGGTGAGCCTCCGGGGACACCAGCGCGGACAGCGCGTGGGACACCGGCGAGAACGAGGGCGCCGTCACCGCCGGCAGCCCCTGCGCGGCGGCGGGCGGCGCGGTGTGCCTGGGCGGTGCGTTCAGCGCGGCCTCCATCGCCTCGGCGGCGGTGGGACGCGGGCCGGCGCGGCGCTCGATGCGCGAGCGCACCTCGGAGGACAGGTCCGGCGACTCCGCGACGGGCGCGGTCGCTTCCGGCGTGGTGGGCTCCGCGGCGGCGGCGGTCCCCGTGGGGTCGGCCGGGTCGAGGGCACCCGTCAGCGCCCCCAGGCGGAGGCGCGGCTTCGCGCGGGACACGTTCTGTTCGAAGGCTTTCTTCATGGGGAAATCTCAGCCGGCTTTCGTCGCGGTGCCGGCCTTCACCGCCGCGGCGTGCGCGGCCACCAGGCGCGGCAGCACGTTGTCCAGCATGGCCTGGATGTCATTGGCGCCCTTGGACGTGGGGTCCGCCACGAACACCGGGCGGCCCTCGCTGGAGGCCTGCGCGAACTTGGTGCACTGCCGGATGATGGTGGGCAGCAGGTACTCGGGGTAGTGCGTCTGGAGCGCCTCCAGCGCCTCCTTCGCCAGCTTGAAGGTGGCGTTGAAGGAGTTCACCACGATGAACACGTGGTCCAGCACGTGGTTGAGGTCCTCCTCCAGGCTCTGCACCGTTTCGAACAGCAGCTTGAGGCCGTGGAAGGACAGGAAGTCCGCGAGCACCGGCACGAACAGGTCGTTCGCGGCCATCAGCGCGTTCAGGTTGAGCAGGCCGAAGGACGGAGGCGCGTCGAAGACGATGAAGTCGTACTGCGACTCCACGTCCTTGAGCGCGTTGCGCAGCTTGAACTCACGGCCGGCCATGGGCATCAGCGCCAGGTCCACCGTGGACATGCTCAGGTTGGACGGGATGAAGTCCAGGTTGGGCAGGGTGGACTTCTGCACCACCTGCGCGAGCGGCGTCTTGCGGACGAGCACGTCCAGCAGCGTCTTCTCGAAGTCCTCGCCCTCGTAGCCCAGGCACTTGGTGGCGTGGCCCTGGCTGTCCAGGTCGATGAGGAGGACGGCGTAGCCCAGCTCCGCCAGGCGCCACGCGTAGGACGTGGACAGGGACGTCTTGCCGGTGCCGCCCTTGAAGTTGAGGAAGAGCTGCCGGCGCAGGCCCGCGGTGGGCGGGAACTTGTTGAGCGTCGTGCGCAGCTCCCACACGTCTTCCGGGCCGTAGGCGTCCTTGCGCAGCTCCGAGGGGATGGACTTCGGAGTCACGCCGAGCATCTCGGCTACCTGCTTCGAGCTGTACGTCGGCGCTTCCATGAACGACCCTTCGGATGACGTGTGAGGCCTGGGCGGGTTGCACCTTGCCTCAAGCGGCGAAGTATTTGTGCCCCCTTCGCACGATGGCCCCTCGGGCCACCAGCAGGGCAACAGCCTCCTGGGCCAGCTCCGCCGGAGCGGACAGCCCGGACGTCAGCTCGGCGAGCGAGCGTCCGCGAACGGCGACCCGCACCTCCTGCAACATCGCCCCACACAGCGCTTCCACGGGAGACGGTCCGCGCTTGGGAGGAACCGGCGGCTGGGCGGCAGGCGCCGGAGCCCGGGCCGGAGGAGGCGCGCCCATGGCGACCAGCGCGGCCTGCACGGGCGTCCGCCGCACGGCGGGCTGCGCGGGCGCGGCGGGAGGAACGGGGGCTACCGGGCGCGACGGCGGCGCGGCAGGACCCGAAGCGAAGGAAACGGGACCACCGTTCGCGACCCGGGCGGGCGCCGGAGCCGCGGCGTGCATCGCGACCGGGGCGGAGCGGGCCGCCCCCACGGTGGCGACCGCGAGCGCGGGGGCGGCCATCGGCGTGGCGGTCCACTGCGAGGTGTTCGCGGCGACATCCGCGAGCGACACCGGCACGGCCGCGTGCGCGGGAATCGAAGGGAGGGGCTGCGCCGCCGCGACCGGGGCACTCACCTGCGGCGCGCCCATCACGGCCACCGGCGGCACCTGCGCCACCGTCACAGGCTGCACGGCATTCACCGCCACGGGCTGCGCCATCTCCGCGACCACGGGGGCCGCGCGCACGGGCTTCACTTCCAGCGTCGCGCGCACGGGCTTCACGGGCAGCGTCGCCAGCCGACGGATCTCCCGGCGCCGGTGCGCATCATCCAGCGCGACCACCGCGGACACGTCGTGCCCCAGGATGCGCGACAGGCTCTGCGCCGCCGCCTTGCGCACGCGCGCCTCGCCGTCGTCCAGCGCGCCCAGCAGCAGCATCCGAGCGTTCTCGCCCCGGCCCGCGCCCAGCGCCAGCGCCGCCAGCGCGCGGACCTCCGGATCCGTGTCGTGGATCGCGTCCTCGCCCAGCCGCCGCGCCGTCTCCCCCTCCAACCCCAGGGCCAACAGCGACGCGCGCCGGCGCACCGACCGGTCCGAATCCTTCATCGCCTGCGCCAGGTGCGGCGCCGCGTCATTCGGGGCAAGCACCAGCAGCGCCTTCAACGCCGCGATGCGCACCTCAGGCACCGGCGACGACAGGAGCGGCGACACCACCGACGCGCCCTCCTCCCGGCACAGCCCCGCGAACGCCTGCACCAGCGCCACCTGCGCCGTCGCGTCCGTCTCCGCGTGCAGCGCCGCCGCCAACGCGGGTGCCGCCGCCGGATGCGCCAGCGCCTTCAGCCGCTCCGCCGCCCGCACCCTCGCCGCCGCGTCCGCCGCCGACAGCTCCCGCACGGAGAACCCGAACAGCGTCTCGTCCGTGGTGCTGCCCGTATGCCCGGACAGCTCCGCCATCTGCTCCGGGCTCACCCGCAGGCGGCCCTCGCTCTGCAGCCGCTGCGCCTCGCGCGCCACCGGCGACAGCCCCGACTCCGCCGCGCCCGACGACACCGTCGAAGCCCGGGGCGGAATGGCCGGCGCGGGGCGCTCCGCCCACGGCACGTTCGGATCGGAGGACTTCAGCGGCACCGCCGGCCCGTATAAGGGCGCGCGCATCGCCGGCACGTCCCCGCGGAGGATCACCTCGCTGCGCAGCTGGGAGATGAACGACGCCAGGTCGAACCCCAGCTCGTCGTCATCGTCCGAAGCCATGGCGCGTGACTGCCCGGAGGAGTGGATCCGGCTCGCGTCCAGCAGCTTCGCCATCAGCTGGTCGCGCTCCAGTCGCAGCGCGTGGTTGAGCCGGGACAGCTCCTCGCGCTCGGCCTGCGCGCGGGCGCTCTTCACCTCCATCGAGGCCACCTCCCGGCGCAGGTCCAGCTCACGCTGGTGCCGCTCCGACAGGTCCTCCTTGAGGTGCGAAAGCTCGTCGCGCGTGGACGCCAGCTCGCCATGCAACTGCTGCGCACGGGCCTCGAAGTAGACGATCTTTTCGAGTGCGCTCTTGAGCAGCGCGTCCGGACGCTCGTCACTCACGACTGGCTCTCGCCTCCCCGCGAAGGCGCTCGGCGGCGCTCCCCGGTTCGCTTCACCGAAGGGACTCCCCGGTTTCCCGGCTCGCCGCCGGGGCAGGCACCTTATGTCAGCCCTACGTGCTACGTAAACCACGGAAACACCAGGGGTTTTCCCCTGCTGGGGCACGCTGTGATTGACAACGCCGCCCGGGCCGATTTTTCGGCCTCGCGCTCGCGCGCACGCATGCTCCAATGCGCGCATGGCCCCTTCGCGCATCGATACCGCGGTCACCCGGATGTTGGGCATTCGCTATCCCATCATCGCCGCTCCCATGTTCCTGGTGTCCAACGCGGCGCTGCTGGAGGCCGCCGGACGCGCGGGCGCCATCGGGGCGGTGCCGTCGCTGAACTACCGCACCGCGCAGGCGTACCGGGACTTCCTGAACACGTTCCCGAAGGACGTGCCCTTCGGCGTGAACCTCATCCTCAAGTGGGCCGAGCGCCTGGAGGAGGACGTGGCCGCGACGGTGGAGCGCAAGGTGCCGCTGGTCATCACCAGCCTGGGCGACCCCACGCCCATCGTGGAGCGCGTGCACGCGTACGGCGGCAAGGTGTGGAGCGACGTGATTTCGCTGCGCCACGCGGAGAAGGCCGTGAAGGCCGGCGTGGATGCGCTCGTCGCGGTGGGCAGCGGCGCGGGCGGTCACGCGGGCAACCTGAGCCCCATGGTGCTGGGCCCGTGGCTCAAGGCGGAGTTGGGCGTGCCGGTGGTGCTCGCGGGCGCGCTGTCCACGGGGCGCCACCTGGCCGCCACGCTCGCGCTGGGCATGGATGGCGCGTACGTGGGCACGCGCTTCCTGGCCACGGAGGAGGCCGGCGCCGCGCCCGACTACAAGCAGGCGCTGGTGGACTCAGGGCCCGAGGACCTGGAGTACACGAAGGAGGTCACCGGCGTGCACGGCAACTTCATCAAGAGCGCGCTGGAGCGCTTCCGCGCGGGCCAGGGCAAGGCGTGGAAGGACACCTGGAGCGCGGGCCAGGGCGTGGCCTTCGTGAAGGACGTGCTGCCCGCCGCCACCGTCGTCGACCGCATGGTGCGCGAGTACTCCGAGGCCCGCGCCGCGCTGCCGTCCGAATCCTGAAGCAGCACTGAAGCAACCCGGGTGTCGAGCCCCGCTTCCGGCCCCTTCCGCCGGAAGCGCGCGGTCTCCCCGGACCCGCGAAGTCGCCGCGAATCGCACGAAGCTACCTGCCACGTCGGGCGACCTCTCAAGGCCTTCCCGTGACGTCTTGGGAGGGGCGGAAGCGTGCCCGCCTACCACCCCGGTTCGGCGCGCGTGACGCGCAAGAAAAAACACCCGGGAAGCCTTGCCAGACGCGCGCGTGGGAACGGCGGAAACGGCGGATTGTCGAGGGTTTGCGGGCCCCGTCCGAACGCCCGGAGATGTCAGACCCCACTCTTAATCTGTGTCTCACGAGGTCACGCAAGGCAGCGACTTCTCCCCGGTACCTCTCCGTCTGAAAAGCGGGGGGAGAAGCTCCTCTTTCGACAGGTTTTCCACGCCATGGAACAACGACTGGCAACCCTTATTGGAAACGCGGTGCGAGTGGCCCGGCAGCGGCTGGAGCTGACGCAGGCCGATGTCGCCGAGCGCGTTGGCATCGCCACCGAGGTGTACGGGCGGCTGGAGCGCGGGCACATGCTGCCCAGCGTGCGGACGTTGCGGAAGCTGTGCCTCGTGCTGAGCTGCTCGTCGGACGTGCTGCTCGGGCTGAGCGCGACGGCGGCGGTGACGGAGGACGGCGCGCCGCAGGTGGCGGAGGATCCGCCGGAGTACCGTGAGCGTCCGGAAGTGCGCCGCCTGCTGCGCACGGTGCGCAAGCTGGACTCCCCGCGCCTGCGCCTGTTGGGTCAGGTGGCGCACGCCCTGGAGCGATGAAGCGCTGAAGGGGGCTACTCGGCCGCGGGCTCCGCGTTCGCGTCCACGGGCGCCGGTGCTTCGCGGTGGACAGGGGGGGATGCAGCTCCGGCGATGGGCAGCCGGAGGATGAAGCGCGCACCGCCTTCGGCGCGGTTCTCCGCGTCCAGGGTGCCGCCCGCGCGCGCCACGTAGTCGCGGCAGAGCGCCAGGCCCAGGCCGGTGCCCTTGCCGGGCGGCTTCGTGGTGAAGAAGGGCTCGAAGAGGCGCGACAGCGCGGCCTCGGGGATGCCCGGCCCGTTGTCCTCCACCTCCACCCGCACGCGGCCGTCTTCCATGCGCGCGCGCAGCATCACGTGCGCGGGCTTGCTGGAGCGGGCGGCCTCCAGTGCGTCCGCGGAGTTGAGCAGCAGGTTCACCAGCACCTGCACCAGGTGGCGGGCCGTGACGCGCGCGGGGGACAGCCCCTGTGCCACGTCGCGCTCCACCACGCCCAGGCTGCGCAGGCGCACCGAGGCCAGCCGCTGCGCCTCGGCCAGCGCCTGCGCGACGTCGCAGGACTCCAGCTCGTCGGGGGCTTCACGCGAGAACAGGCGCAGGTCGGTGACGATCTGCTGGATGCGCAGCACGCCCTGCTGCGTCTCGTCCAGCACGCGCAGCACGTCCTCCAGGTCATCGGGCGAGCCGTGCGCCCATTCCTCCTGGAGGTAGTGCAGGTTCGACTTCACGTACGCGAGCGGGTTGTTCACCTCATGGGCCACGCCCGCGGCCAGCTGCCCCACCACCACCAGCCGCTCCACCTCCGCGCGCTGGCGCTCCACGCGCACGCGGCGCGACTCGCTCTCCGCCAGTTGGCGCAGGGCCTCCACGCGCTCCAGGTGCGCGTTGCGCTCGGCCGCGCGCAGCTTGCGGAAGGCCTCCGCGCCGTGCGCGGACACCGCGAACACGAAGAGGAGGCTGATGCACTGGCTGACGAACGCCATCCAGGGCGCGTGCGCCAGCCACATCATCAGCAGCACCGCCACCAACGTGCCGGCCATGGCGGACCACACCGGCAGCCGCTGGCCCGGGACGAAGACGGCGACGAAGAGGGGCACCGTGTAGAACGACGGGAACAGCGGGCTGGACAGGCCTCCAGTGAGCTGGATGCACACGGCGAGCGAGGTCAGGCTGACGACGCCCGCCGTGATGCCGCTGAACGGAGGGCGCAGCCACCCCGCGCCGACCGCGGTCCCCAGCACGAGGAACGACACGGTCCAACCCAGGTTCACCAGGAGGTAATCCGCGCGGAAGCCACCCAGGACCAACGGGTGTGCCAGCGAGCCCAGCGCGATGATCAGCGCGCACCACCAATACGTGCGGCGCCGGACCCGCCGGCGGGCCCAGACATCCGCGTTCGCGTCGTCCCACGCGCTGGAGGTTGGAGACGTCACCCCGGCCCGGACCGCCCGGCCGCGCTGCGCGGCGCGAAGTACAGCGTCATGTCGAGTCCTCCCGTGGACGTCGCAGCCGGCGGGACTTCCCCAAACGCACCGCGTCCCGTCCCCGTTTCTTCGCCTGTCCGCCGCCGGAGGGCAAGATGGGGTCAGGACACACCGCGCGAAGTCGACATCCCCGGCACTCGGCGCCGGTCCACACAGCCTCGAAGAGGGCGGTGGTCCGGTCGATGGTGTCGAAGTCCTCCGTCACGAAGCCCATCTCGAAGTTGCGGACGTCGTCGCCCTTGGCGCCCAGGCCCGCGCCGGTGAGGTTGGCGCTCCCCAGGTAGACCCAGGCGCCGTCCACCACCACCGCCTTGAAGTGGACGCGCGGGCACACCTTCAGCTCCAGGCCCCCCTTCACCAGCCGGGAGCGCGCGTCGAACGCGGCCCGGAACGGCCGGCTGGGCAGCTCCGCATGTAACAGCCGCAGCGCCACGCCCCGGGCGGCCAGCCCATCCAGCACCTCCAGGAGCGGAACGAAGGCCCCCTTCGAGCGCTCCACGTACATGGCCTTCACGTTGGCGGTGGCCATCCACACCGACTCGCGCGCGTGGGCCAGCTTGCGCAGCACCACCTCCTGGTACAGCGCGCTCCCCGACAGCAGCTCCGCGTCGATGGGCCTCATCATGTCACCCAGCGTCGCACACTGGATTACACGAAACCATCCCCCTCCCCTCGCGAACGTCCTGCGGTGGAAGGAGACCCAGGCGCCGGCTTGACCGGTGACCGGCGGTCATTTAACTCCGGGTCATGGCGGGAGCACTGGCCGCGAAGCGGGTCGTCCCACTGCGGGCGCGGCGGGACGAGGACAAGGAAGCGCGGCGGCGGGAGCTGCTGGACGCGGCGCGCGCGCTGTTCGAGGCCACGTCGTTCGCCGAGGTGAAGATGGCGGACGTCGCGGCGCGCACGGGCCTGGCGAAGGGGACGGTGTTCCTCTACTTCCCGACGAAGGAGGCGCTGTTCCTGGCGCTCCTGGACGACCTGCTCACCGCGTGGTTCGCGAAGCTGAACGGGCGCCTCGCGGAAGACGGCACGTGGACGGGCCACCAGTTGGCGCGCACGGTGGCCGACTCGCTGAAGGGCGAGGAGACCTTCACGCGGCTCCTGGCGCTGGCGCAGACGGTGCTGGAGCAGAACGTGACCGTGGAGCAGGCGCGAGCGTTCAAGGAGCGCGTGCTGGTGGCCATGGGGACGACGTCAACGCTGCTCCAGCAGCGGCTGCCCTTCCTCACACCCCAGACGGCGGGCCAGCTCATCCGCTACGTGCACGCGCTGGTAACAGGCCTGCGGCAGATGGCGGACATCGCGCCCGTGGCGCGCGAGGTGTTGACGCTGCCGCACATGGCGCCCCTGCGCGTGGACTTCACCGCTGAATTGACGACGGCCATCACCACCCTTCTTCGCGGGCTCGAGACCCGCTGACCCTTTGCGTCTTTCTTGAAACGGAGCCCGTCATGCTGGAAGCCGTCGCGTCCCTCCTCCCCCAGGCCACGGTTGAAGTGGACCGCATCCGCGCGGTGTTCGAGTCGCAGCGCGCGAACCGCTGGAACCTGTCGCGCAGCACTCCCGCGGAGCGCATCGCGAGGCTGCGCAAGCTGCGCGAGGCCATCATCGCGCGGCGCGAGCAGCTGGCGGAGGCCATCCACCAGGACTTCCGCAAGCCTGCGATGGAGGTGGAGCTGACGGAGATCCACCCGACGCTGGAGGAGCTGAACCACACGGTGAAGCACCTGAAGTCGTGGATGAAGCCCAAGCGGGTGGCGACGCCGCTGACGCTCAAGGGCGCGTCCAGCCACGTGCGCTTCGAGGCGAAGGGCGTGGTGGTCATCTTGTCGCCGTGGAACTACCCGTTCCAGTTGCTGGCGGCGCCGCTCATCGCGGCCATCGCCGCGGGCAACGCGGTGATGCTCAAGCCCAGCGAGAAGACGCCGCACACGTCGCGCTTCCTGGCGAAGCTGGTGCGAGACATCTATCCGGAGAACGAGGTGGCGGTGTTCGAGGGCGGCGCGGAGGTGGCGGAAGTGCTGCTCCAGCAGCCGTTCGACCACTTCTTCTTCACGGGCAACCCGAACATCGGCCGCAAGGTGATGGCGGCGGCGACGAAGTTCCTGTCCAGCGTGACGCTGGAATTGGGCGGCAAGTCGCCGGTCATCATCGACGAGTCGGCGAACCTGAAGGCGGCGGCGGAGGCGCTGGCGTGGGGCAAGTTCGTCAACGCGGGCCAGACGTGCGTGGCGCCGGACTACATCTACGTGCCGGCATCGAAGCAGCAGGAGTTCCTGGAGGCGTTCAAGGCGGTGCTGACGCGCTTCTACGGCGCGACGGAGGCCGAGCGTCAGGCGAGCCCGGACTTCGCGCGGGTGGTGGACCCGGCGGCGTGGAGGCGGATCAAGGAAGTGCTCGACCGCACGGTCGCCGCGGGGGCGAAGGTGGAAGCGGGCGGTACGGCGGACGGGCCGTCGCGGTACGTGGCACCCACGGTGTTGTCCGGGGTGACGACGAAGATGCCCATCATGGAGGCGGAGATCTTCGGGCCGGTGTTGCCGGTGCTGACGTACGAGCGGCGCGAGGAGGTCTACGCGCACATCAACGAAGGTGGGAAGCCGCTGGCGCTGTACGTGTTCTCGCAGGACTCGAAGAGGGTGGAGGAGGTGCTCCAGCACACGACGTCCGGCGGGGTGGTGGTGAACAACGTGCTCATCCACGTGGCGAACCCGAACCTGCCGTTTGGCGGGGTGGGGATGAGCGGGTTGGGGAACTACCACGGGCACTACGGCTTCAAGACGTTCAGCCACGAGCGGGCGGTGATGGTTCAGTGGATGAAGTCGCTGGCCGCGGTGTTCTTCCCGCCGTATCGGGGAAAGACCCAGGAATGGGCTTCCAAGGCGACCCGGATGCTGGAGTAGGTCCTGGGGAGGGAGAGAGGAACCGGCATGCGCGTGGTGTCAGTGGAGGAGGCCCTGGTCCCGGGAGACCTGCAGGCGGTGTTCGACCGCCTCCAGGCGCGCCGCTGGGAGCTGGCGAAGACAGGGCCCAAGGAGCGCCTCGCGCGGCTGGAGAAGCTCAAGGCGCTGCTCCTGGAGCGGCGTGAGGAGCTGGCGGACGCGCTGCACGAGGACTTCCGCAAGCCGCCCGCGGAGGTGGAGGCGACGGAAATCCTCCCCGTGCTGCTGGAGCTGGCGCACGTGCAGAAGCACCTGAAGGCGTGGATGAAGCCGCGCAAGGTGGGGGCGCCGCTGCTGCTCGCGGGCACGAAGAGCGAGGTTCATCCGGAGCCCAAGGGCGTGGTGCTCGTCCTGGCGCCGTGGAACTACCCGTTCCACCTGCTGGTGTCGCCGCTGGTGGCGGCGGTGGCGGCGGGCAACGCGGTGCTGTGCAAGCCGAGCGAGAAGACGCCGGGCACGGCGCGCTTCCTGGCGCAGCTGCTGCGGGACGTGTTTCCGCAGGACGAGGTGGCGCTGGTGGAGGGCGGCGCGGAGGTGGGCGAGGCGTTGTTGCGGCTGCCGTTCGACCACTTCTTCTTCACGGGCGGGCCGCGCGTGGGCCGGCGGGTGATGGAGGCGGCGGCGCGGCACCTGTCGGGAGTGACGCTGGAGTTGGGTGGGAAGTCGCCGGTCATCGTGGATGCGTCAGCGGACGTGGACGCGGCGGCGGAGCGGATTGTGTGGGGGAAGTTCCTGAACGCGGGGCAGACGTGCATCGCGCCGGACCACGTCTGGGTGCACGCGTCGAAGGAAGAGGCGCTGCTCTCCGGGATGAAGGCCGCGCTGGAGCGCTTCTACGGGAAGACAGAGGAGGCACGGCGCGCGACGCCGGACTTCTGCCGGATGGTGGATGACGGCGCGTTCAAGCGCGTGTGCCGACTGCTGGATGAGTCCGTGGCGGGAGGAGCGCGGGTGGTGGCGGGCGGCGGCGTGCACGCGGAGACGCGCTACATCGCGCCGACAGTGCTGGCGGACGTGACGCCGGAGTCGGCGGTGATGGACGAGGAGATCTTCGGGCCGCTGTTGCCGGTGCTGCGCTTCGAGTCACTGGATGAAGTGGTGACGCAGGTGCGCGCGGGCGGCAAGCCGCTGGCCATGTATGTCTTCAGCAATGAAGAGGCCACGGTGGAGCGCCTGCTGAAGGAGACGAGCGCGGGCGGCACGGTGGTGAACAACGTGGTGTTGCACAACGTGAACCCGCACCTGCCCTTCGGAGGCGTGGGGCAGAGCGGGCTGGGCGCGTACCACGGAGAAGCGGGCTTCAAGGCCTTCAGCCACGAGCGCGCGGTGGTGCGGCAGGGCCGCACGGCCTTCACGAACCTCTTCTTCCCGCCGTACCGGGGCAAGGCGCAGCGACTGGCCCGGCTCGCGAGCAAGCTGTTCGAGTAGCCCGGTGGGGCCCCGTGCTCGCGGGGCCCCTGGGACTTCTCCGCTGCGCAGGCCCGGGGCTTCCTGGCCCGTGCGCGCGACGTACTCCGGGTAGCCGCTGAAGCAGCTCGTCTCTCATTTCCTGGCACTCCGACTGGCAGGAGGCCTTCGCTTTTCCGTGCGGCGAGAGCCGAAAGTGTCGGGGCCCGGAAGGAACGGGGCCCGGTGCGACTGGCGGGCAGGTTGAGCCACTCCGCAAGGACATACAACCCATCCCATCCCCTCATTGCCCTACCTGGCTGACGACCGGCAGGCTATGGGCCGACTTTGTCTTTCGGGGGATGGATGCAAAAGCAATCTCTATCCAGGCCAGTTCCATGGCCATGGCATGGCCTCCTGCTGTTGTTGGGAGGGGGGCTATGGGGATGCTCCGGACAGGATGTTCCCTCTCATCCCGACGAGTCCTGCCTCTCCTCCATGTGCGGCGGATCGGATGGCGGCCTCTCAGGCGATGCCGGCATGGATGGAGGCGGAGTGCCGGCGCCCTCGGCCATCGACCCCACCGTCCCGACGGACTTCGGCGCCTCCATCGAGTTTCTCTACAGGGGTCCGAACCCGATACAGGTGGACGTGGCCGAGGGGGCCCTGGAGCCACGCCGGGTTGCCGTCATCCGCGGGAAGGTGTTGGGAAGGACTGGGCAGCCCATCGTGGCTGCTCGCATCGATGTTCTCGCCCACCCCGAGTTGGGCCACACGCTCACGAATGCCCAGGGTGAGTACTCGCTCGCGGTAAATGGCGGAGGGGCACTCACGATCGACGTGGAGAAGCCAGGGTTCCTGCCCGTCCAACGACAGGTGAATGCTCCGTGGCGCGAATTCATTCCGCTCCCAGAGGTGGTCTTGACCGCCTTGGACTCCAACGTCACAGCCATCACGCCAGGAACCGCGGAGCTCCAGGTCGCACAAGGCAGCGTGGTGGAGGACAGCGCTGGCAGCCGCCGAGCCACCCTGCTGTTCGCGCCCGGAACCCAGGCGGCGATGTTCCTGCGCGACGGGACCCGTGTTCCCCTGACAGGTCCATTTCACGTGCGCGCGACCGAGTACACCGTCGGGAGCGAAGGCCCCGCCGCCATGCCCGGCATGCTGCCCGCCACCAGTGGCTACACCTACGCCGTGGAACTGAGTGTCGACGAAGCGCTGCAGGCAGGCGCCACCGAGGTGCGCTTCAGCCCACCCGTCCAGGGATACGTGGACAACTTCCTGGCCTTTCCACCGGGTCTCGTCGTGCCCTCCGGCTACTACGACCGGCAGCAGGGGCGCTGGCGCGCCTCGGAGAATGGGCGGGTCATCGCGCTCGTTGGAGAACGCGAGGGACTCGCTCAAGTGGATGCGGACGGGGACGGAGCACCTGACGACCGAGAGCAACTGACGGCCCTGGGCTTCACCGATGCGGAACGTGCGCGCCTGGCCGCCTTGTATGCCGTGGGCAAGAGCCTGTGGCGGGTGCCCATCACGCACTTCACGCCGTATGACTTCAACTGGCCTTTTGGGCCTCCACCGGATGCGCAAGAACCCCAGCAACCCGAGCCACGAACTGAGACACCGGAGGCCCAGCCCGACTGTGAAAGCGGAAGCATCATCGAATGCCAGAACCAGACGTTAGGAGAGATCCTGGCCATTCCGGGGACGCCGTTCCAGCTTCACTACCGCAGCGACCGGGCCGCCGCCCGCACCGCAAACCGGGCCCTCCGGATTCCGCTGAGCGGAGGTCACGTTCCCGCAAGCCTGAAGAACATCGTCCTCATCGTGAACGTCGCGGGACAGGCCTTCGCTCGAACCTTCCCCGCGCGTCCGAACCAGAGCTATCGCTTCGTATGGGATGGTCTGGATGCTTTTGGCCGGCAGGTCTGGGGGGAACAGACCGCCCGCATCCGGATCGGCTACGTCTACGGGTTGAGCTACTACGCGAGCCCGGATGATCAGTACCAGGCCTGGGCCCGGTATGGAGAGCGAAGCACCCGGTTCGAGGGCTCTGACGGCCGGGACACGACGCTGTGGCAGTTCCACACCGCCACGGTGGTGTCCCTGCCGGACTTCAGCCAACTGGGAGGCTGGAGCCTCGACGCGCATCATGCCTACGACCCGTGGCGGAGCACCCTCTATCTGGGCCAGGGAGGCGCCCTTCCCGGGCGGGAATCCCTGGGCAAGACGCCCCGGGTGCTGACCACCGCGACGCCCACCTTCAGTGGAGACCACGGCCCGGCGAAGCAGGCGCGCCTCGCGGCGCCCCAGGGGATCGCCGTCGCGGCGGACGGAACGGTCTACATCGCGGATACGGGCAACCACCGCATCCGGCAGGTGCGGCCCAATGGGGTCATCGCCACGGCGGCGGGCAACGGGGTGAAGGGCGCGACGGGAGATGGTGGCAGGGCGCTCATCGCCAGTCTGGCCTCTCCCGAGGCGGTGGCCGTGGGGCTAGACGGAGCGCTGTACATCGCGGACACGGGCAACCACCGCATCCGTCGCGTCACGTCAGACGGACTCATCTCCACGGTGGCGGGCACGGGACTCGCGGCGGACGGCGGAGACGGGGGGCGCGCGACCCTGGCGAACCTGAATGCTCCCGCAGGCGCCGCAGTAGGACCGGACGGCAGCATCTACCTCGCGGATACCGGCAACCACCGCATCCGTCGCGTCACGCCAGACGGCATCATCTCCACGGTGGCGGGCACGGGTGCTCGTGGCAATGCGGGAGAAGGCGGACTCGCTGTCGCGGCGAAACTGGATACACCTCGTGCACTGGTCGTGGGCCCCGAAGGCGTCCTCTCTTTCGTGGACTCAGGCAACCGCCGCCTGCGCCGTGTCGATACGGAGGGCAGGCTCTTCACGCTGCTCACTTCACCGGACGAGGAGGAACTGCGCACCGGCAGGACACGCGGGCAGAAGCTGTACGACGAATCGCCGCGAGGCTGGCTTTGGGGCCTTGCCCTCGGCCCTGACGGCAGCCTCTACACGTCATCCTCGCATCGATGTCTCCTGCACCGCCTCTTCCCGGATGGAAGCGCATGGGCCATCAACAGCGGCGGATGCGGAGGCGCGCCCTCGGACGAAGGCCCCTCCGCGAGCCTCACCGCGCCCAGGGGGCTCGCCGTGGCCCTTGATGGCAGCCTCCTCGTGGC
Organism: Corallococcus sp. AB018; assembly: GCF_003986945.1. NCBI lineage: Bacteria > Pseudomonadati > Myxococcota > Myxococcia > Myxococcales > Myxococcaceae > Corallococcus > Corallococcus sp. AB018. Next base: position 41,473 of record NZ_RAWR01000011.1, read on the forward strand.
GGACGCGTCCCAGTTCGTCATCCGCAGGGTCTCATTGGACGGCGCTCTCTTTGTCTTCGCCGGAGGGGGACCGGCGGCACCGGTCGTCACCGCCCCCGCGCCGCCCCAATATCCAGTGGGGACCCTGGAGACGCCCTGTGGCCAGGTCGATGACCTCGTGCCCTCCTCCGACGGCAGCGAGCTGTATGGCTTTGGTTGGCAGGGGCGGCACCTCTGCACCCTGGAGTCCTGGGCGCTCGCGGTCAGGTATCGCTTCTCCTACGACGAGAGCGCGCGGTTGGTTTCGGTCACGGACGGGGCCGGCCTCATCACCCGGATTGAACGGGACGCGGCAGGGGCACCCACGGCCATCCTGGCCCCACACGGCCAGCGCACCGAGTTGAAGACAGGGCCCGATGGATTGCTCGCCTCCATCGTCCGGCCAGGCAGGGAGCGCGTGGCCCTGACCTACCAGGAGGGCGGGCTGCTCTCATCCCTATGTGACGAACACGGCGGGATGCACCTGTTCGAATACGGCCCGGAAGGCTGGCTGACGAAGGACTCCCAGCCCTCGGGAGGATTCAAGGCGCTCACACGGACGAAGGAAGACACCGGCTACACGGTGGCGCTCTCCACCGCGCTGGGGCGCACCCGGAAATACCAACTGGAAGACCTGGAGTCAGGCGTCCAGCGGCGCGTCACCACCGCGGCGGATGGGACGGCGTGGACGACGCTGCGCTCACCGAATGGCACCACGGTCTACACCGCGCCGGATGGCATGGTGACCACGGTGGTGGAGACGCCGGAGCCCCGCCTGGGCATGCAGTCGCCGCTCGTGGCATCGCGCACCGTGAAGCTGCCGAGCGGGCTCACCTCCATGTCCACGCACCAGCGGGAGGTGACCCTCCTGCCCCAGGGCACGCTGCTGGACGTGGGGACACAGACAGACACGGTGACGGTGAATGGCCGGACCACCACCGTCCGCTATGAAGCCTCCGGACGAAGGCTCCTCTCCACCAGCCCCATGGGCAGGGTGTCGGTCCTCACGCTGGACGCGCAGGGACGCCTCCACAAGGCCGAGGCGCCAGGCCTGCTTCCGGTGGCGTTCACCTACGACGAGGGAGGCCGCCCCGGTTCCGTCGTCCAGGGGAGCCGGCGAAGGGCCTTCACGTATGGAGCGGACGGCGCCTTGCGCTCCGTGGTGGATGGGCTGGACCGCGCCAGCGTCCTCACGCGGGACGAGGCAGGTCGCATCACCTCCAGCACGCTTCCGGGAAACCGGGTCACGGGTTTCACCTATGAGACGGGGGACGCGCCCGCTTCGATGACGCCACCCGGGCGGCCCTCACACGCATTCCAATACACAGCCACGGAGGCACTGGCGTCGTATGAGCCTCCTGGCGGGAGCGCCTTCGCGTCGGGCTACACCTACGACCTGGATGACGCACTCACCGGGCTCCGACAGCCGGGCGGCACCGTGTCCTTCGCCTACGACGCCGCGGGGAGACTCGCCACCCTGGACATCCCTGGCACGCGGGTCACGACTGGCTATGACGGCGCAGGACGTCTCCGCTCGCTCGCGAGCACCTCCGGGGTGGGGCTCGAGTTCAGCCACGACGGTCCGCTGGTGACTGGCGTTTCCTGGAAGGGCGCCGTGACAGGGTCGCTCCAGTACGGCCATGACGCGGACTTCCGGGTCGCGACGTCCGCCGTCAATGGCGAGTCGCCCGTGGCGTATGCCTATGACCTGGACGGACTGCTCGTCTCGGCGGGAGCGCTGACGCTGTCACGGCGCGACGACAACGGCCTGCTCTCGGGAACACGGCTCGGCTCGGTTTCCACCGTTGAAGCATCCAATGCCTACGGAGAGCAGGAGTCCTGGTCCGCCGCTTCTGGAGCCGTCTCGCTCTTGTCCTACCAACTGGAGCGCGACGAGTTGGGCAGCATCGTCCAGCGGACCGAGACGGAGGGGACCACCGTCCATACGGACGTCTTCACCCATGACGAGGCCGGACGGCTGGCCTCCGTCACCCGCGACGGAGTCCTGCTGGAGGCGAACACCTACGACGCCAATGGCAACCGCATCTCCGTCCTCCGAGACGAGTTGCAAACAGCCACCCATGACGCCCAGGACCGGCTGCTGTCCTTGGGGGACAAGACCTATAGCTACGGCGCCAACGGGGACCTTCAGACGCGCACGGAGGGAGCGCACACCACCCAATACGCGTATGACGCGCTGGGTGCGCTGGTGCACGTCGAACTCCCGGACGGCACGCAACTCGAATACGTGCTCGACGCGGCGTCGAGGCGGGTCGGCAAGAAGGCGGATGGCACGCTCATCCAGGGCTTTCTCTACGAGGGGCGGCGGGTCGTCGCGGAGCTCGATGGCGCGGGAAACGTCGCCAGCCGCTTCGTTCATGCCACGCGGGGGCATGCGCCCGATTTCATGCTCAAGGGAGGGATCACCTACCGCATCCTCACGGACCCACTGGGAAGCCCGCGCCTCGTCGTCGACACCCGGAACGGGACGGTGGTGCAGCGCATGGAGTACGACGTCTGGGGCAACGTCGTCGCGGATTCGAACCCCGGCTTCCAGCCCTTCGGCTTCGCGGGAGGCCTCTACGACCGGGACACGAGACTGACCCGCTTCGGGGCGCGGGACTACGACGCCGAAACGGGGCGCTGGACGGCCAAGGACCCCATCCGGTTCGCAGGCGGAGATTCGAACCTCTATGCCTACGCCGCGAACCAGCCCCACCAGTTCATCGATCCTGATGGACGGCGCATCGTCTCCATCGCCCCTGCGCTACAGTCCGCGTTCAACAACATCAAGGCCACGGAACTGGGCCGGTTCACCGTCGACACGCTGGAGAACAGCCCGCATGAGTTCAGCTTCAGTCAAGGGAGCCAGATGCGAGATCGTGAGGGGAATCGCACTCCGGGCCATTCACGCCGGATGGGAAACGTATGCTCCGCGCGGCCAGACGGAACCCAGCGATATCTCGCCCCTCAAGCCTTCGTGAGCATCATCGACACTCGCCTCGCCCCCAGGTCTGGGCACTCCGTCGAGGAAGTCTTGTTCCATGAGATGTGGCACAGCACCCAGTTTTCACAAAATCCATATAAAACATCTTTCGAAGGACTTATCTTCCTTGAAGTTGAAATGGAAGCCCAGAGCATGACAACGGCCTTCCTGGACGAGGTTTTCAATGCCAACCCATAGGACGTCCTGGCTTCTCCTGGCTGGAGCCACAGGAGGTTTTTTGACCGTGCATTGGATGAACTCGACGAGTCCGGTCGCGCCAGAAGCATCATTACCCGATGCGTCACTCAACGCTTCCCCTCAAGCGCAGCCCATGCAATCCATTGCCCTATTGACTCGACTCCGCCATGGCATGACACGAGCCGAAGCGGAAGCGCTCGGACAAAACCTCACATTGAGCGGGTACCCGGCGAGGGTGACCTACTGGTTTTCCTCTGACGAAAAGCTTGAGAACTTTGGGGCCTCGGTCGTTCGCAGGGAAGCGCGCTGCGCAACGGCGTTCAAGGCCCTCCACGATGAGGCAGTTTCCGTTCTTGGCTCTCCCACCTCCACCAACCGCGAGGTGGGAGGAAAGCAGTGCGAAGACTGGACCCTCAGTGACTCAGTGCTTCGCATCTGCTGCAGACAAATCGCCCCATCGGACGGAGGAACCGGCTGGATGCTCCTGATGGCGATCAAGTCCTTCTCTCCTCACAAGATGATCGACATTACAAACGGCTTTCACTGAGATTCATGATGGAGCTCGGTCCCAGACTCGATACCTTCAGGATCCTCACGTTCGCGAGCGGCAAGCCATGAGCATCCTGGACGAGGCAGATCGAAAGCTGACCGACAACGAGTGCGCCGGCGCTAGGGACGACTACCGCGTGGCCATGCGGCAGCAGGAGCCATCTAGCTGCGCAGCCCCGGGGCTTCCTGGCCCGTGCGCGCGGCGTACTCCGTGTAGCCGCCGCCGTACTTGTGGATGCCGTCCGGCGTCAACTCCAGCACGCGGTTGGACAGCGCGCCCAGGAAGTGCCGGCCGTGGGGCACAACAATGTTGTGCACTCGTACCATGACAGCGCCTGATGCGACTCGCGGGCAGGCCAAGTAGTCCCGTAAGGACAAACAAACCATCCCAGCCCCTCGTTGACCTGCCTGGCTGACGACCGACAGGCTATAGGCCGACTCTGTCTTTCGGGGGAACGGATGCAAGAGCAAACCCGGCCCAGGCTGGTCCTATGGCCTTGGCATGGCTTCCTGCTGTTGTTGGCAGGGGGGCTCTGGGGATGCCCCGGACAGGATGCTCCCTCTCCCCCTGACGAGGTCTGCATTTCCGCCACGTGTGGCGGAGTGGACGCAGGCATGGATGGAGGCGGGGTGCAGGCTCCCCCGGCCATCGACCGCACCATCCCCACCGACTTCGGCGCCTCCATCGAGTTTCTCTACAAAGGCCCGAACCCGGTGCAGGTGGGCGTGGCCGAAGGTGCCTTGGATACGCGCAGGATTGGCGTCATTCGCGGGAAGGTGATGGGCAGGAATGGACAGCCCATCGTGGATGCTCGCATGGGTGTCCTTGCCCACCCCGAACTGGGTCATACGCTCACGAATGCCCAAGGTGAGTACTCGCTCGCAGTGAATGGCGGTGGGGCACTCACGCTCGAAGTGGAGAAGCCAGGGTTCCTCCCCGTCCAGCGACAGGTGGATGTCCCGTGGCGCGAATTCGTTCCCCTTCCAGAGGTGGTGTTGACCGCCTTGGACTCCAGCGTCACGGCCATCACACCGGGAGCCACGGAGCTCCAGGTCGCGCGGGGCAGCGTGGTGGAGGACAGCGCCGGCAGCCGCCAGGCCACCCTGGTGTTCGCGCCCGGAACCCAGGCGGAGATGCTCCTGCGCGACGGGACCCGTGTTCCCCTGACCGGACCGTTTCACGTACGCGCGACCGAGTACACCGTGGGCCCCGAGGGCCCCGCGGCCATGCTCGGCATGCTGCCAGCCACCAGCGGCTACACCTACGCCGTGGAGCTGAGCGTGGACGAAGCGCTGGAGGCAGGCGCCACCGAGGTGCGCTTCAGCCCGCCGGTCCAGGGATACGTGGACAACTTCCTCGCGTTTCCAGCGGGTCTCGTCGTGCCCTCCGGCTACTACGACCGGCAACAGGGCCACTGGCGCACCTCGGACAATGGGCGGGTCATCGCGCTCGTGGGGGAACGCGACGGGCTCGCTCAAGTGGATGCGGATGGAGATGGCGCGCCTGACGACCGCGAGCAATTGACCGCCTTGGGCTTCACCGATGCGGAGCGTGCACGCCTGGCCGCCTTGTATGCAGTGGGCAAGAGCCTGTGGCGGGTGCCCATCACGCACTTCACGCCGTATGACTACAACTGGCCTTTTGGGCCTCCACCGGATGCGCAAGAGCCCCAGCAACCCGAGCCACGGGCTGAGACACCGGAGGCCCAGCCCGACTGTGAAAGCGGCAGCATCATCGAATGCCAGAACCAGACGTTGGGAGAGGTCCTGTCCATCCCCGGGACGCCCTTCCAACTTCACTACCGCAGTGACCGGGCCGCCGCCCGCACCGCGAACCGGGCCCTCCGGATCCCGCTGAGCGGAGGCCACGTCCCCGCGAGCCTGAAGAACATCGTCCTCATCGTGAACGTCGCGGGACAGGACTTCGCCCGAACCTTCCCTCCGCGTCCGCACCAGAGCTATCGCTTCGTCTGGGATGGCCTGGATGCTTTCGGCCGGCAGGTGTGGGGAGAACAGACCGTCCACATCCGAATCGGCTACGTCTACGGGTTGAGCTACTACGCGAGCCCGGATGATCAGTACCAGGCCTGGGCCCGGTATGGAGATCGAAGTACTCAGTTCGAGGGCCCTGACGGCCGGGGCACGACGCTGTGGCAGTTCCACACCGCCACGGTGGTGTCCCTGCCGGACTTCAGCCAACTGGGAGGCTGGAGCCTCGACACGCATCATGTCTACGACCCGTGGCGGAGCACCCTCTACCTGGGCCAGGGAGGAACCCTTCCCGGGCGGGAGCCCCTGGGACGGACGCCCAGGGTGCTGACCACCGCGACGCCGACCTTCAGTGGAGACCATGGCCCGGCGAAGCAGGCGCGTCTCGCCGCGCCCCAGGGCGTTGCCGTCGCGGCGGATGGAACGGTCTACATCGCGGACACGGGTAACCACCGCATCCGGCAGGTGAAGCCCAATGGGGTCATCTCCACGGTGGCGGGCAACGGGGTGAAGGGCGCGGCGGGAGATGGCGGCAGGGCGCTCCTCGCCAGCCTGGATTCTCCCGAGGCGGTGGCCGTGGGGCCGGAGGGAATCCTCTACATCGCGGACACGGGCAACCACCGCATCCGCCAGGTCACTCCAGACGGACGCATCTCCACTGTGGTGGGCACGGGGCTCGCGGCGGACGGTGGAGACGGGGGGCGCGCGCCCCTGGCGAACCTGAATGCTCCCGCGGGCGTCGCGGTGGGACCGGACGGCAGCCTCTACCTCGCGGATACCGGCAACCACCGCATCCGTCGCGCCACGCCAGACGGCATCATCTCCACGGTGGCGGGCGCGGGTACCCGTGGGGCATCGAGGGAAGGCGGGCTCGCGATCACGGCGGACCTGGACACACCGCGTGCACTGGTCGTGAGCCATGAAGGCGTCATCTCCTTCGTGGACTCGGGCAACCGCCGTCTGCGACAGGTGGATACGGAGGGCAGACTGTTCACGCTGCTCTCCTCACTGGACGAGGAGGAGCTGCGCATCGGCAGCAGGTCCCGCGGGCAGAAGCTGTACGAGGAGTCCCCGCGAGGCTCACTCTGGGGCCTTGCCCTCGGCCCTGACGGCAGCCTCTACACGTCGTCTTCTCACCGATGCCTTCTGCACCGCCTCCTCCCGGATGGCAGCGCGTGGGCCATCAACAACGGCGGATGCGGAGGAGATCCTTCCAAGGAAGGACCCCTCGCCAGTCTGACAGCGCCCAAGGGGCTCGCCGTGGCCCTCGATGGCAGCCTCCTTGTGGGGGACGCGTCCCAGTTCGTCGTCCGCAGGGTCTCCTTGGACGGCAACCTCTTTGTCTTCGCCGGAGGGGGGCCAGCGGCACCGGTCGTCACCGCGCCCGCGCCGCCCCAGTATCCGGCAGGGACTCTGGAGACACCCTGTGGCCAGGTCGATGACCTCGTGCCCTCCCCCGACGGCAGCGAGCTGTATGGCTTTGGCTGGCAGGGGCGGCACCTCTGCACCCTGGAGGCCTGGACGCTCGCGGTCCGCCATCGCTTCTCCTACGACGAGAACGCACGGCTGGTGTCCATCATGGACGGCCATGGCCGCATCACCCGGATTGAACGGGACGCGGCAGGGACACCCACCGCCATCCTGGCGCCCCACGGCCAGCGCACCGTGTTGAAGGTAGGGCCCGATGGATTGCTCGCCTCCCTCGCCCGGCCAGGCAGGGAGAGCGTGACCCTGACCTACCAGGAGGGCGGACTGCTCTCATCCCTGCGAGACGAACGCGGCGGGATGCACCTGTTCGAATACAGCCCGGAGGGCTGGCTGACGAAGGACTCCAACCCCTCGGGAGGATTCAAGGCCCTCACACGGGCGCAGGGGGATACCGGCTACACGGTGACGCTCTCCACCGCGATGGGGCGCGCCCGGAAGTACCAGTTGGAAGACCTGGAGTCAGGCGTCCAGCGGCGCATCACCACCGCGGCGGATGGGACGGCGTGGACGACGCTGCGTTTACCGAATGGCACCACGGTCTCCACCGCACCGGATGGCACGGTCACCACGGTGGTGGAGACGCCGGAGCCCCGCCTGGGCATGCAGTCGCCGCTCGTGGCGTCGCGCACCGTGAAGCTGCCGAGCGGGTCGAGCTCCACATCCAGTCACCAGCGAGAGGTGACGCTCCTGCCCCAGGGCACGCTGCTGGACGTGGGGACGCAGACGGACACGGTGACGGTGAATGGCCGGACCACCACCCTGCGCTACGAGGCCGCTGGAAGACGTCTCCTCTCCACCAGCCCCATGGGCAAGGTGTCTGTCCTCACGCTGGACGCGCAGGGACGCCTCCAGCAGGCGGAGGCGCCGGGCCTGCTTCCGGTGGCGTTCACCTACGACACAGAGGGCCGCCCCGGGTCCGTCGTCCAGGGGAGCCGGCGGAGGACCTTCGCGTATGGAGCGGACGGCGCCTTGCGCTCCGTGACGGATGGGCTGGACCGCGCCACCGTCTTCACGCGGGACGAGGCCGGTCGCCTCACCTCCAGCACCCTTCCTGGAAACCGTGTCACGGGATTCACCTATGAGACGGGGGACGCGCCCGCCTCGATGACGCCCCCCGGACGGCCCTCACACGGCTTCCGGTATACGGCCACGGAGGCACTGTCGTCCTATGCGCCTCCTGGAGGGAGCGCCTTCGCGTCTGGCTACACCTACGACCTGGATGATGCGCTCACCGAGTTCCGACAGCCGGGCGGCGCCGTGTCATTCGCCTACGACGCCGCGGGGCGACTCGTCACCCTGGACATCCCGGGCACGCGCGTCACGACTGGCTATGACGGAGCAGGGCGTCTCCGCTCGCTCGCGAGCACCTCAGGAGTGGGGCTCGAATTCAGCCACGACGGTCCACTGGTGACCGGCGTTTCCTGGAAGGGAGCCGTGGCAGGGTCGCTCCAGTACAGCCACGACACGGACTTCCGGATCGCGACGTCGTCCGTCAATGGCGGGACGCCCGTGGCGTATGCCTATGACCTGGACGGACTGCTCGTCTCGGCGGGAGCGCTGACGCTGTCACGGCGCGACGACAATGGGCTCCTCGCGCGGACACATCTCGGCTCGATCTCCACCGTTGAAACCTCCAACGCCTACGGGGAGTTGGAGTCCTGGTCCGCCGCTTCCGGGGACGTCCCGCTGTTGTCCTACCAATTGGAACGCGACGTGCTGGGCCGCATCGTCCGGCGAACTGAAACCGAGGGGACCACCGTCCATACGGACGTCTTCACCCATGACGAGGCGGGACGGCTGGCGTCCGTCACCCGCGACGGTGCCCTCCTGGAGGAGAACACCTACGACGCCAATGGCAACCGCACCTCCGTCCTCCGGGGCGAGCTGCAGACGGCCACCCATGACGCCCAGGACCGGCTCCTGACCTTTGGGAACAGGACCTACAGCTACGGCCCTGGCGGGGACCTCCAGACACGCACGGAGGGAACACGCACCACCCAGTACGCGTATGACGCACTGGGCGGGCTGGTCCATGTCGCGCTCCCTGACGGCACGCAGCTCGAGTACTTGCTCGACGCCGCGTCGAGGCGTGTCGGCAAGAAGGTGGATGGCACGCTCATCCAGGGCTTCCTCTACGAGGGGCGGCGGGTCATCGCGGAGCTCGATGGCGCGGGGAACGTCGTCAGCCGCTTCGTCCATGCCACGCGGGGCCATGCGCCCGACTTCATGTTCAAGGGAGGCATCACCTACCGCATCCTCGCGGACCCGCTGGGAAGCCCGCGCCTCGTCGTCGACACCCGGAACGGGGCGGTGGTGCAGCGCATGGAGTACGACGTCTGGGGCAATGTCGTCGCGGATTCGAACCCCGGCTTCCAGCCCTTCGGCTTCGCGGGGGGCCTCCATGACCGGGACACGAAGCTGACCCGCTTCGGGGCGAGGGACTACGACGCCGAAACGGGGCGCTGGACGGCCAAGGATCCCATCCGATTCGCGGGCGGGGACTCCAACCTCTACGCCTACGTGGGTAACGATCCAGTCAACCTGATTGACCCGAGCGGTCGTTTCGCGGGCCCCACGCCCGTCGTGACGGTCGCGGCGGGAGTCTCCCTCAACTGGGTCGCGGGAGCAGGAATCGCCTTCTCAGGCGGATGGCTCGCGGGCACCTGGCTCAATGAGAACTTCCTGGAGGCTCCCATCCAGGCCTTCCTCTGGAACCACTTTGGGAATGACACAACAAGCACTGGCCCAGCCTGCTCCAGCGCATCTACTGAAGGATACGGAGACATTGGTAGTTACTCCGGCCCTATCGATCCAGACGATTTCCTAGGCGCGGCTGAAGAATGGTTGGGCCCCAATTACCGCCACATCGCACCAGGAGTTTACAGATCCGCAGACGGGCTACGGCAAGTCCGGATGACCGACGGTGACTTGAGCGGCCGCGGGAGAACACCGTACCCGCATGGGCATTTCGAAGCGCTGAACTCCTTTGGCAAAGTCATTGAGAACGACCACATCCCACTATCCCCATGAAACTCAGAGCGATCATCAAATCAAAAACAGTAAAATCAATGGGCAAACCCGTTGCTTCGATTGAAATCGCAATCGAAGAAGGCGCCCTCTACTTGTTCCGCCAGGGAGTCAACGGGGAACCACTCGGTGACACATGGCACCAAAACCTTGAAGAGGCCATAAGTCAGGCAAAATTTGAGTTCTCGGTGGACGCTGCGGACTGGGAACATATAGAGGATTGATTTCAGCACATGCGTTCATGGCCTCCGGCAGCCGCCCTTGAAGCTCAGGAACCGGTGACGACTGATGCTCGACATCGAACGTGACATGGTGGAACTCGATCCCGGACCACTCAACCATGAGCCCTGGGCAGGCAAGGGACTCCCATGATGTACATTGGCGCCGTCTTTGGCGGTCCTGAACTCGCCGACGCCCCCATTGAAAAGGCGATCCGTCTGATCGGGAAGGCGCGAGGCCCGATAGAAAAGAGCGATTCCGGAGCATTGGACATCGTCTTCCATGTGCCCGGCTCTCTCCTCAAGCCAGAGTTCACGGGAGTCCGCACGGCAAAATTCTCGCGCAAGGAACGAACGCTCATGCTTCAGATTGCCGTTCCAGAGGAACAAGTCCATACACCTGATGTCCGTTGGTTACTGGACGCGATACGCGAGGCCGTTCGACTTGCGCGCCCCAAGTTTGAGCGTGCCGGAATCGAGTACCTGGAGAAGGAGCACCTCTCCATTGTGGACAGGATCCAGCGGGAAGTCCTGAAGTAGCCCGAACAAGAACCACAGGCCCTGAAGGCATCCCTCATGGATGAGATTTCAATGCCAACCCATAAGACATCCTGGCTTCTCCTGGCTGGAGCCACAGGATTTTTTTGACCAGGCATCGGATGAGTTCGGCGAGCCCAGCCACACCGGACGCATCGTTACCGGATGCGTCGCAAGCCTCTCCCCTCCCCCTGTTTGCTCGACTCCGCCATGGCATGACACGCGCCGAAGCGGAAGCCCTCGGACAAGGCGCCACACTGGGCGGATACCCGGGGAAGGTGACCTACGGGTTCTCCCCCGACGAGCAACTTGAGAACTTCGGGATCTCGGTCTTCCGCCGGGAAGCGCGCTGCGCAACGGCGTTCAAGGCCCTCCACGATGAGGCCGTTTCCGTTCTTGGTGCTCCCACCTCCACCAATCCGGCTGGATGCTCCTGATGGCGATCAAGTCCTTCTCTCCCCAAGAGAAGTTCGACATCCGAGACGGCTTCCATTGAAGCAAAGACGCCCAGAGCGCTCCCACGCTCTGGGCGACTGATACGTCAGCTGCGCAGACCCGGGGCTTCCTGGCCCGTGCGCGCGACGTACTCCGTGTAGCCGCCGCCGTACTTGTGGATGCCGTCCGGCGTCAGCTCCAGCACGCGGTTGGACAGCGCTCCCAGGAAGTGCCGGTCGTGGGACACGAACAACATCGTGCCCTCGTAGCGCGAGAGCGCCGTGATCAGCATCTCCTTCGTGCCCATGTCCAGGTGGTTCGTGGGCTCGTCCAGCACCAGGAAGTTCGGCGGGTCGTAGAGCATCTGCGCCATCACCAGACGCGCCTTCTCTCCACCCGACAACACCCGGCACTTCTTCTCCACCTCGTCGCCGCTGAACCCGAAGCAGCCGGCCAGCGCCCTCAGCGAGCCCTGCCCCGCCCTGGGGAACGAATCCGACAGCTGCTCGAAGACCGTCTTCTCTCCGTCCAACAGGTCCATGGCGTGCTGCGCGAAGTAGCCCATCTTCACGCTGCCACCCAACGCCACCGTGCCTTCATCCGGCTGCGTCGAGCCCGTCACCAGCTTCAGCAACGTGGACTTGCCCGCGCCGTTCACGCCCATCACACACCAGCGCTCCGCGCGGCGCACCAGGAAGTCCAGGCCGTCGTAGATGGTCCGCTTGCCGTAGCCCTTGCTCACGTTCTTCAGGTTCACCACGTCGTCACCTGAACGCGGCGGCGGCTGGAACTCGAAGAGCACCGTGGAGCGGCGCTTCGGCGGCTCCACCTTTTCAATCTTCTCCAGCTTCTTCACCCGGCTCTGCACCTGCGCCGCGTGCGACGCGCGGGCCTTGAACCGCTCGATGAACTTGATCTCCTTCGCGAGCATCGCCTGCTGACGCTCGTACTGCGCCTGCTGCTGCGCCTCGTTCTGCGCGCGCTGGCCTTCGTAGAAGTCGTAGTTGCCCGAGTACGTCGTCAGCGAACCGCCGTCGATCTCCACCACCTTCGTCACGATGCGGTTCATGAACTCGCGATCGTGCGACGTCATCAGCAGGCCGCCCTCGTACCCCTTGAGGAAACCCTCCAGCCAGATGAGCGATTCCAGGTCCAGGTGGTTGGAGGGCTCGTCCAGGAACATCGCGTCTGGCCGCATCAGCAGGATGCGGGAGAGCGCCACGCGCATCTTCCAGCCGCCCGACAGCTTGCCCACGTCGCCGTCCATCATCTCTTCGCTGAAGCCCAGGCCCGCGAGGATTTCCCGCGCGCGGCCCTCCAGCGCGTACCCGCCCAGTTCCTCGAACCGGCCCTGCACGACGCCGTAGCGCTCGACGAGCTTCTCCATGTTGTCCGCCTGGTCCGGGTCACCCATGGCGGCTTCCAGGTGCTTCATCTCCGCCGCGACGGTGCTCACCGGGCCCGCGCCGTCCATGACCTCGGACACCGCGCTGCGGCCGTTCATCTCACCGACGTCCTGGCTGAAGTAGCCAATGGTGACGCCGCGGTCGATGGAGACCTGTCCTTCGTCCGGGTACTCCTGGCCGGTCATCATCCGGAACAGCGTCGTCTTACCCGCGCCGTTCGGGCCCACCAGGCCCACCTTCTCGCCCTTGTGGAGAGCGGCCGACGCCTCGATGAAGAGGATCTGCTGACCGTGTTGCTTGCCGATGTTGTCGAGACGGATCATGTGCGTACCGAAAAGGCCCGGGGAATCAGGCGGCGCGCCCTTATGCCACGAGCCGCCCGCCGGAGGGATGGTTCCGAACCCCCAACGGCCCCAGGTCCATCCACGCGGCCGGGCAGGCAGGCCCCCGCCCGGGATTCCGCCCGGCTTGGAACGCGGGCCTCAGTCGTCCCGGTGCACCGTGCCCGGGGAGAACGCCGGGGTGCAGATGGCCACGTACTCCGCGCCGTCCTCCTCGGGGGTGCTGTAGCGGACCCACTCGCCGGGCTCGCACACCACCGTCTGGCCGGCGTGGACGTCCATCACCCCGCCCTTGTGCTCCACCCGCAGCGTGCCCGCGAGCACCAGGGTGATTTCACGGAACTCGGGCGTCTGGCCCGGCTCCTCCCACCCGCCGGGGCTGCGCATGTGGGCCACGCTGATGTTGGACGTCTTGGAGTTCACCCGGCCCACGTACTCGTCGATGAGCTTCGGCTTGTTGCCCACGGCCGTCACGCGGATGGGCTTCGGGATGAGCGTGGGCATGGCGAGGCTCCAGGGGAGGACGAAGGGAACAGCAGCCATCCCTACCCTACCAGCGCGTGGCGTAGAGTGCCGCCGTGCTGACCGTCGACAACCATCCCCTCCTCGACCTCATCGCCTTCACCTCCACTTTTCCCGCTCCCCTGGGGGACCTGCCCGCGCCCGACTGGCTGCAGGCCCTGCTGAAGCCCGGCGCCACCGCCCCCGTCCAGAGTGACGACGCCGTCCGGGGCGCCGTGCGCGACCTGCTCCGCCACGGCGGCTACAAGCCCACGGGCCGGGGCAAGCCCGCGTCCGAGTACCTGGTGCGAGCCTCCGGCGATGGCACCCTGGGCACCATCAACGCCGCGGTGGACGCCTGCAACGCCGTGTCCCTGCACAGCGGCCTGCCCATCAGCGTCGTGGACCTGGACCGGGCCCAGGCCCCGTTCCGCGTCTCCACCGCCATCCAGGGCGACCGCTACGTCTTCAACGCCTCCGGGCAGGCCATCGACCTGGAGGGCCTGCTGTGCCTCTTCGACGCGCAGGGCCCGTGCGCCAACGCGGTGAAGGACGCCCAGCGCACCAAGACGGACGCCACCACGCGCCGCACGCTCACGCTGCTGTGGGGCACGAAGGAGCTGAAGGGCCACACCGAGCGCGCCTTCGCCTGGTACCGCGAGTTGCTGGAGCGCCTGGGCGCCACCGTCGAGCCCGTGCGCTGAGAAAGCCCTACGCCCCGGGCTTCAACGCCAGCCCCGCCACGATGCGGTCGACGATGCCTTCGGGCGGCGGCGTCACGTCCACGGTGAACGCGTCGTCGGGGACCTCCAGGGTCTCCAGCTGGCTGTCGAGCAGCGACGCCGGCATGAAGTGGCCCAGGCGCTTCTGGATCCGCTCGCGGATGAGGGACGCGGACGCGTGCAGGTACACCCAGCGCTCTCGCGCGGAGTCCACGGTGAGCCTCGCGCGGTAGAAGGCCTTGAGGCCGGAGAACGCCAGCACCAGGTCCTCGTCCGCATCCAGCGCCTTCTCCATCCTCGCGCGCAGGAGCTCCAGCCACGGCTGCCGGTCCACGTCCGTCAGCGGCGTGCCCGCGGCCATCTTCCGGCGGTTCTCCACCGAGTGCAGGTCGTCCGCGTCCACGAACGTCCACCCCAGCCGGTCCGCGAGCGCCCGGCCCACCGTGGACTTCCCGGTGCCTGAAACGCCCATGACGATGACCACCATGCCGTTGCCGCCTCCCTCGGGTGTCGCGCGCTCCCTCATGCTGCGGCCTTCCCGCCCCGGGTGCCACGCGAGAAGCACGGCCGGTGACACACCGGACGTGAGCGTCCGCTGCCCAACGCCGCCGGGCCCGCCCCCGCCATGCTTTCCACGTCGCGGCGGGGAACCGCTACCCTCCGCGTCATCATGACTTCTGTGGGAGCAACCCCCGGCCGGACACTCGCCCGGCTCCTCCTGTGCAGCGGCCTGCTCGCGCTGGTGTCCCTGACCGCCTGCCGCGACCCCGCCGCCGCGGCCGGCACCGCGCTCTTCGTCACCGCCCAGTTCGAGCCCGCCCTGAACCTCACCCGGCTGCGCATCTCCGCCACCGCGGACGGCGCCTCCGTGCCCACCACGCTGCTGCCCGAGGACTCCAGCCGCGCGCTCGTGAACGGTGAGACGTTCCGCGTCCTCCTGGACGGCGCGGCCAACGGCACCCAGGCCACCATCCGCGTGGACGGCCTGCGCGACGACGCGACGGTCGCCACCGGCGAGGCCACCGCCACCGTGCGCGACGGCTACGAGGTGGAGGTCACCGTGCGGCTGACCGCCTCCAACGGCGGCACCTTCTGCGTGGACTGCCCGGACGGCTGCTGCCGCGAAGGCGTGTGCACGTCCCGCACCTTCCGCACCTGCGGCGTGGGCGGCGTCGCCTGCGAAATCTGCGACTCGGACCGCGCCGACACCTGCACCAACCGCGGCACCTGCGGCTGCGGCACTGGCCCGTCCTGTGACCTCAACGCCAGCCGCTGCAACGGAGGCAAGTGCGTCTGCGGCCTCGGCAATGCGTGCGGTCCGGGGCTCGCATGCATCAACGGCTTCTGCAAGTGCGACCCGTCCACCTGCGCCGGCTGCTGCGAAGGCAACAGCTGCATCCCCGCGCCCAACAAGAACCAGTGCGGCAAGGGCGGCGAGGCCTGCAAGAAGTGCGACAAGCGCTGCAACCCGGACGGCTCCTGCGACTGACTCGCGCTAGCGCACGGTGAACGGGCGCGAGCTTCCCGCGTACGGGTGGATGCGCCCGTCCCAGCCGGACTTCCAGTTCCCCTCGTGCACCAGCCGGTACGTGCCCGGCTGCGTGTCCCGGGGAATGGGCCACGTGATTCGCACCTTCGAGCACGCGAGCGTGGGCACGCAGAACTCGCGCTGCCAATGGTACAGCGCGACGCCGTCCCCGTCGTTCGCCACGTCCCGCCACGTGCCGTCCGGCTCCCGCCGCTGCACGCGCAGGAAGGTGCCGCCCAGCTTCAGGTCATTGCGCGGATGGCCGCCCCAGAAGGTGACGCTCGCCGTGTCGCCACGCGCGTAGGAAGCCTTCGCCTCCTCCGAGACGGCGCCGAAGTCCACCCAGAGCAGCTTGTCGTCGAACACCACGCCGGGCTGCAGCCCCACCACCACCTTGCGCAGGTCGCGCGGCGTGGGACCGGGCGGCACGGACGCCCCTTCGCGCAACGCGCTCGCGAGCCCCGTGAAGGACTGTTGCAGCGCCGCCAGCGTCCACGGGCCGAAGTGCGTGGACGCGCCCTCGTAGTCCTGGCGCGCGTACTCCTCGCGCGTGGCCACGTAGCCCGAATAGTCGTTGGCCGGTCCCGCGATGACCACGTCCGTCACGCCCGTACCCTGGAGCTGCGCGCGCACTGTGTCGCGCAGCCGGCGGCCCGCCATGGTGGTCACCTCGAAGGGCACGGCCACCAGCGCCAGAGGGCCCACCGTCACCACCTGCAGGGGCAGCACCTCCGGGGTCCACGGGTAGGGCTTCATGGTGCCCATCTCCAGGACGATGGGCTTCTCTCCCTGGCAGGGCGTGGTGACGGCGGCGCAGGTGAACTGGCTCCACACGTCATGCACGTTCTCGCACGTGGCCCCTTCCGAACCGAAGCCGGGCCCGTCCTCCGCGCCCGCCAGCATGGACAGGCCGATGGCCGCGGGACAGGTGCGGTGCGTTCTGCCGTCCGTGAACGCGGGCGCGACGTCCACCGCGTCCATCTTCACGTAGGCGTGCCGGTAGTCCACGCCGCCCATCACCGGCATCCCGGCGGTGGACCACAGGTGCTCGGCGAAGTCGTATTGCTTCTTCGCGGACAGGGCCGCGTCCTCGAAGTCGTTCGCGCCGCCGCCGTTCGTGCCGCCCAGGATGTTGGGCGTGACGTCGCCTTCATTCGAGTTCGCGAACGCCGCGACGAAGGTGTCCGGGCCTCCGGGCGTCCGTCCTCCCTTCTCCACCTCGAACGTGTGCGCCGCGAGCCCCTTGTTGTCGCCAGTGATGTACGTGTTCGTGTTGCCGAAGGACGTTGCGTGCACGGCGAACCAGTTGACGAGCCCCAGCTCGCGCCCATCCGCTGCCGTCATCCGGAGCAGCGTCATGCGGTTGTCCACGTTGTCGGGATAGCGGGCGCGCTCGGACTCCGGGTTGCGCAGGTAGGCCTCCGGTGAGCGGTTGATGCTGGCGCCGTGCAGGTCGCCCGAGGACAACCGCAGCGAGCCCTCGGCCAGGCGTGCGTTGGCGCGGAGGATGGAGTCCGTGATGCCGGAGACGATGGCCTCGAAGTTCTGGGGCACGAAGCCGAAGGTGGTCAGGTTGTAGAACGTGTAGTGGCTGAAGCCGCCCGGCCCGGAGTGCGTGTGCGTGGCGCTGAGCAGCACGTTGTCGTCGGAGAACGTGTCGCCCAGCTTCGAGCGCAGCCGCTCCACCACCTGCTGCTTCACCGCCTGGAACACCATGCCCAGGTCCGCGCTGACGAAGGCCACGCGGCGGCCGTTGCACGGCGAGGCGATGACGAACGCCCGCGAGTACAGCCGCAGGTGGATGCCCTCCGTCTTCTGGGCCACCTGCCCGTAGCCCATCATCCCCACCTCCGCCGCGGGGCCGGTGATGTCCGAGCGCGCCGCGCCGATGAGGAAGTTCGCCGAGCCCGCGCACGCGTCCGCCGGAGCCTGCGTCGGAGCGTCCACTGGAGCCGGAGCCCGCGGCGTTCCCGCCTGCGCGCTCGCCGTGGACAGCCGCGGGGAAGCGCCCGGCCCCAGCGACAGCACGCAGCCCAGCAGCAACCCGAGCACGGGAGCGAGGCGGGCGTTCAGCGTGCGCATGACATCCTCCACGGCCTCCGGAAGGGAAGGCCCCCGGCGGCGGCGGGTCCCAGCGTGTCGCTGTCGTCCCCTGGAGGGGAGCGCACGCGAGGGCAGGCCGTCCGACGCTCCACACTCGAACACGGGAGCGCGGCGGATTCAGTCCATTTCGCGGCAGCGGACGGGCGGCCCGCTCCGCCGCATGGACGCGGAATGCGGGCTGGTCAGGCCCCGAGTGTGGGCCGCGCGGCGACGTGCAGGGTGACGCGGAAGGTGGCGCCGTGGCCCTGCGTGGACTCCGCGGCGATGGTGCCGCCCAGCGCGCGCACGATGGTGTCGCAGATGGACAGGCCCAGGCCGGTGCCCTGGCCCGGCGCCTTGGTGGTGAAGAAGGGGTCGAAGATGCGGCGCAGCAGCTCCGGCGCGATGCCCCGGCCCGTGTCGCGCACCTCCACCACCACCCGGCCGTCGTCGTCCACGCGGCTGATGAGCCGGATCTCGTGCTCGTCCGTGAAGCCTTCCGGGATCGCGTGCGCGGCGTTGATGACCAGGTTGAGGAACACCTGGAACAGCTTGCCCTCGTTGGCGCGCACCGTCGGCACGACGCCGTACTGCTTCACCAGGCGGGCGCGCGGCCGGATTTCACTGGCCGCCATCTGCGCGACGGAGTCCAGCACGCGGTGCAGGTCCACCGACTCCTCGTGCGCGTCGTCCACGCGGGAGAAGACCTTGAGCTGGCGGACGATTTGCCGCATCCGCTCGGAGCCCTCGCGCGCGTCGTCCAGCACCTGCTGGTACTCCAGCAGCTCCTCGGCGCCCAGGGGCCGGGGCATGGGGCCCAGCGCGCGGTGCAGGAACTCCAGGTTGGAGAGCACGTAGGACAGCGGGTTGTTCAGCTCGTGCGCGATGCCCGCGGCCAGCATGCCCATGGAGGCCAGCCGGTCCCCCAGCATGAGCTGCGCCTGCATGTGCTTGCGCTCGGTGAAGTCGCGCGCCACCGTCACGCGCGCGGGCACGCCGTCGAAGAGCACGCCCAGCGTCACCAGGTCCGCGCTCACCACCCGCCCGTCCCGGCGCACCAGCGGCACCTCGTGCGAGCGGGCGGCCAGCGCCCCGTCCTGCGCCTCCTCCAGGTGGCGGCGCGCGACCTCCTGGTCCTCGCGCCGCACCAGGCCCAGCAGGTGCCGGCCCAACAGCTGCGCGGGGTCCTGGTAGCCCAGGTAGTTGGCCATGGCCGGGTTCACCGACAGGAGCATGCCGTCCGTGGTGTGCACCACCACGGGGTCGGGGAACCCTTCGATGAGCAGGTGGAAGCCGGCCTCCGTGCGGCGCAGCGCCGTCTCCGTGCGCACGCGCAGCGCGTCCGTGGTGTGCTGCTCCAGCGCCAGTGACAGCGCGCCGGCCGCGCCGGACAACAGCTTCACCTCCACGTGCGACCAGGGCCGCGCGTCGTCGCAGTTGTCGAAGCCGATGAAGCCGAACGATTCGCCGTGCACCACCAGGGGCAGCACCAACAGCGAACGGATGCCCTGCGCCAGGAGCACCGGCGCGTTGTCCGCGCCGAAGTCCTCCGGCGAGCCCTGCACGGCCTCGCCCCGGTGGAGCTGCTCCAGTTGGTGCAGCGTGAAGGCCTGGTCGATGGGCCACGCTTGCGTGTCCGGGTTGTCCAGTTCGCGCGAGATGCCGGGCGCGCACCACTCCGCGCGCTGGGACTGGAGCATCCGTCCGGAGGCGTCGCGGTGGAACTCGAAGACGTAGGCGCGGCTGGCGCCCGCGACGCGGCCCAGCGGCTCCAGGACGGCGTTGTAGAAATCCCCGGAGCCCTCTGGCGCGAGCAGCTGCCGCTGCACCTCCACCATCGCGCCCAGGTAGCGCTCGCGCGTGGCGGCGGCCTCCTCCGCCAGACGGCGCGGGGTGACGTCCACCAGCGTGCCCAGCACACCGCCCAGGTGCTCCGGGTCGCCCGTCACGGACAACTCCACCCAGCGCGGCTGCGTGCCGCCAGACAGCCGCAGCTCCAGCCGCGAGGGCACGTCCGTGCGCGACAGCGCCGTGCGCAGCAGCACCCGCGCCTGGTCCCGGTCCTCCGGGTGGAACAGCTCCACGAGTACGCGGCCCAGCCACGCGTGCACGGGAGCTCCGACCAGGCGCTCCCAGGCGGGGGTCGCCAGGACGAGGCGGCCCGCCGCGTCCAATTCGAAGAGCGCCTCTCGCAGGAGCGACCCGGCGCGCTGGAAGCGACGCGTGTCCACGAGGTCGCCCGCCACGGATGACTGCCCCAGAGCAGCGGCGCTCCCCGTTTCGCGTTGCTCCTGCCCCACCGCGGCCTCCTTCAGCACGGATGAAACGAAATGAAACCTGGATTGGAGGGAAACCCACCCGGTGCGTCCGGGCCCGACCCCTCTCTCCGTCTCACCGCGGCCCGAAGCATAGGGCGCTCGAATGTTTCAAAGTCAATGGACCCACCCTGGACTCAGGGGTTTCCCTCGGAGTCGGGAGGCTCCCAGCCCCCGGGAATTCCGGAACGGGGGCGTTGACGGCGATCCCCAAGCAGGCGTGCAGGCACGCCACCAACGATGGCCCACGGGGGCACGTCGCGGGTGACGACGGCGCCCATTCCAATCACCGCGTGGTCGCCCACGGTGACACCGTCGGTGATACCCGCGTTGGCGCCCACCCAGACGTCCTGGCCAATCACGATGCCCTTCGAGGTGACGGGCTGCTCGCGCACGGGGCGATCCGGCGCGAGGCCATGGTCGAAGGCATAGAGCGTGGCGCCGGTGGCGATGCGACTGCCTTCGCCGATGCGGACGCCGCAAGTGCCGCCGTCCAGGCTGACGCGCGCGTTGAGGCTGACGCGCGACTCCAGCACCACGGGCCCGTGCACGAAGACGTCCGCGCCAATGCTGCACCCCGGCCCGATGCGCACGGTGCGGCCGGGCTCCGCGAAGATGCGCGCCTCCGGGGCAATGAAACATCCTTCGGCGATATCAACTGTCTCCAGCTCGCGCAGGCGGTCCTGCACCTCGCGCTGCCAGGCCTCCGCCCACTCGCGGTGGCGCGGCTTGAGACTGAAGTAGAGCCACGGCATCCACGACAGCCGCAGCTTGTGTTGTTCACGGCGTTGCGCGTTCAGGTCCACGTGTCCTGACCTACCACGGGCCCCGCATCGGCTTCACAGGGGCTCGGGCTTCACGGGCGGAGCGGTGACGGGCTCCGGTGCTGCCGCGGTCACCACGGTGAAGTGGCAGCGCTCGCGCTCCTTCGCCACGGCCTCCGCGTCCAAGGACACGGGGGTCAGGTGGCAGAGCATGTCGTCCGGCTCCCACGGGTACGGCTGGCCGTCCAGGCGCACGCGCCCTTCGGCCACGGCGCGCGTGGCCTCCACGAGCGACAGCGAGGACAGGTCGCGCATCAGCGCTTCGAAGCGGCCCTGGCGCTCCGGGGTGGAGAAGTGGAAGCGGCCGCGCGCGACGACGGCCAGGTGGTACCACATGGGCCGGAAGGCCACGCCGGCCAGGCCCAGGCGCTGGGCCATGGCGAGCAGCACCTCGGTCGTCTCGCGAGACAGGCCCAGGCCGGGCACCTCCTGGCCGGGCAGCTGCGGACGCTTGTCGCTGAAGCGCGCGCGGGGATGGCGCAGGGACAGCCAGTTGGCGAAGAGGAAGGTCTCGCCCTGGATTTCCTTCTTCTCCACCACCGAGTCCGACAGCAGGTGCTCGCGGCCGCCCGCGTGGCCCAGCACCATGATGCGGTCGCCGGTGCCGCCGGTGGAGGCCACCTGCACGCGCAGGCGGCTGTAGCCCAGGCGCTCCACGTACGACAGCAGGCCGTAGCGGAAGAGCGCGTACTCGATGCCCTGCGCGGTGTAGTGGCCCAGGACGCGTGGCTGCACCTCCGGCCCCAGCCGCAGCGGGCCCTCCAGGTCCTCCAGCGAGAAGGGCTCCCAGTGCGGCGCCTTCCCGGCGGTGTTGGCCTTCTCCGGATCCAACATGTGCGCGATGCGCTGGAAGCGCGCGCTCAACGGGTCATAGCGCGCGGTGATGCGCTGGTGGCCCAGGCCCGCGAGCACCAGCACCGTGCCCGCGAACAGCTTCCAGGACTCCGCGTGGTAGCCGCCCCCGGGCAGCCACACGCTGGCCTGTCCTCGCAGCGCGGCGGCGATGGCCACGTCGCGTTTGCGCGCCCCCTGGAGCGTGATGCCCACGCGCCCGAAGCGGTCCCCGGACAGCACGTCCCCGCCGGCGATGACGAAGGTGATGTCCGAACGGGGCATGCGCGCGAGCAGGTCCTTCACCTTCTGCACGTAGGTGACGTCGTCGCAGCCATCCGGCACGCGTGTTTCATCCACGCCGGGGGGCAGCACGCCCCAGTCGCTGCCGGACACGGAGCCGATCCACGCCTTGGGTTGTCCGGCGAGGCACGCGGCGGTGCCGTCCGGCGGGTGCGCGTCCAGGTCCAGCACGGCCACGGAGCCGTCGAAGCCGGAGGCGCGCAGGTCCGCCACGGACACCGCGATGTCGTTGACGGTGCAGAAGCCGCCGCCCTTGTCCGGGCGCGCGTGGTGGAAGCCACCGGCCATGTTGACCACGGGCCCCTGTCGCGCGAGCGCCAGCCGGGCCGCGCCCAACGTCCCGCCGCACACGAGCCGCACGCTGTCCAGGAGCGCGTCCACGGGCACTTCCGACGGGTCGGTGGCGTAGATGCGCGCGAGCGTCGCGGGGTCGGAGAGGGACTCCAGGTAGCGGGCGTCGTGCACGCGCGCGAGCTGCGCGTAGGACACGGGCACGGGGTGGCGCACGTCCGCGGCGCGCACCACGCCGGCCTCCAGCAGGTACCAGGTGGTGAAGTCGGTGCCGCGCGGCTCGATGCCCACGGAGGACTCGATGCCGGTGAGGGGAAGGCGGTAGGCCTCGTCGTAGAAGACGTGCACCCGGCCGCGTCCCAGGCCCAGCTTCCAGAGCCACGCTTGAATCATCCGCGCCTCGCGGGTGGCAGGGGATGGCGGGTGTTCACGGGGATGAGGGACACAGGGAGCAGGTCGGAAAAGGTGGTGGCCCCTTCATCACGCGCGGGGGCCGTGGGCGCAAGGCTCATTCCACGGGGCGCTGGGCCTCTTCCCGCAGGGCGGGGCTGCGGCGGCGCACGGTGCGGGCCGCGACGGTGACGAACAGGGCCCACGCGAGCCCGGCCACCCAGCCACCGAGCACGTCCGTGGGGTAGTGCACGCCCAGGTACACGCGGGTGCAGCCCACCAGGACGGAGAGCACCAGGGCCACGGAGAGGAGGTAGACCTTCACGCGGCGGTGCTCGGCGAACTGGGCCAGCAGCGCGCCCAGGGTGAGGTAGGTGATGGCGGACAGCATGGCGTGGCCGCTGGGGAAGCTGGTGGACATCGTCTCGGTGAGGTGGGGCACCACCGAGGGGCGCGGGCGGTGGAACAGGTTCTTGAGCAGCGCGTTGAGGATCCACCCGCCGACGATGGCGGACAGCACGAAGAGGCTGGTGCGGTAGCGGCGGGCCACCACGAGGAAGCCGCACACGGCCGCGGTGAGGAGCGCCAGGACGGGGAAGCCGCCCAGGGACGTCACGTCGCGCGCGGTCTCCGCGAGCCACCACGGGCCTCGGGGGAGCCCTGGGTCTTCGGGACGACGCAGGGAGCGCACGATGCGCTCGTCGATGTCCTGCGTGTCGCCTTCATGCACTTCATCCGACAGGACGACGAAGCCCAGGACGCACGCGACCACGAGCAGCAGCAGCCCCAGGGGCCGCGTCACCATCACGTCCCAACCCGACACCCACCGCCATGGCCCTCGTGACATGACCGTGACTTAGGACAGCGGGTGCGGGCTGGCCACGGGCTTTTCGCGGCGAGTGTCGGGCAGGCTCCAGGTGCTCAGGGGTTCTGGACGGACAGGCCCAGCGCTTCGGCACCGGCGGCCTTCGCGCCGTCGAGGGCGCTGATGAGCCGTGTGTAGGGGGCCCGCGCGTCCGGCTGGAAGAACAGGCCGCGCTGGCCCTTGGGGCGGGCCTCCAGGAAGGCGCGCAGGCGTGGCACGAATTCGGCTTCGCTCACGGGCTCGCCTTCCAGGAGCAGCGAGCCGTCCGCGGTGAGGCGCACGAGGCCGGGGGCCAGCTCCTTCGACGTCGGGGGCTCCTCGGTCGGGGAGGTCTGTGCGGTGGGGAGCTGGAGTTGAAACTCCCCGCGCATGAGCGGGGTCATGACCATGAAGATGATCAACAGCACGAGGACCACGTCCACGAGCGGCGTGACGTTGATGTCCGACTGGAGACCGGACTGGGGCTTCACCACGACAGGGCGTCTTGCGTGCATGGCGATTCTCCTCAGTTCTTCCTCATGGAGACACCCAGGGACACCTTCAGCGCACCCGCGTCCCGCGACTGTTGCAGCACACCGAGCACGTCGCCGCAGGTGAGCGTCTCATCGGCCTTGAGGAGCAGCTTGCGGTCGGGACGGGCGCGCAGCTCCTGCTGGACGCGCTCCTGGAAGCGCGCGGCGTCCGGGAAGGACTCGTTGCCGACGTACAGCATCTTGTCCGCGGTGAGGGAGAAGACCAGGGGCTCGGGCTTCTCGCGCGGCTCGCCCTGGGCGGCGGTGGGCAGGGTGACGTCCTTGTCCTGCTGGGCCAGCGGGGTCACGACCATG
This sequence comes from Corallococcus sp. AB018, assembly GCF_003986945.1. Taxonomy (NCBI): domain Bacteria; kingdom Pseudomonadati; phylum Myxococcota; class Myxococcia; order Myxococcales; family Myxococcaceae; genus Corallococcus; species Corallococcus sp. AB018. Next base: position 66,144 of record NZ_RAWR01000011.1, read on the forward strand.
AAGATGATCAGCAGCACGAGCACCACGTCGACCAAAGGGGTGACGTTGATGTCGGCCTTCACTCCGCCCCTGCCTCCCACGGCCATTCCCATGCAAAGCCTCCGCGCGAACTCCTGCGAGTCGGAAGCCATGGGACCACGGGGCCGGGATGCCGTTGGCCGTGGGCAGTCGGTGATTCGGTCACGGGTGCCGGCTAGAGACGACGATGGGTCGTTCCTCAGACGTCCTGATAGGCGTAGGGCACGTCGGGAACATGGGGCCTTGCTCGGCCTGCGAGGTACACGTCGGCACCGGCCATGCTGAACGCATCGACGGTGTTGAGCACGAAGCCGGAACCTGAAGGGACGCCGTCGTCGAACCAGCGCAACAGCAACTCGTGAGTGAAGGAGTCGAGCACCAGAGGGGCCGCCACCGGGTCCGCGAGCGCTCGTGCCGGCTCGGGCCAGTCGAGAGCACGCAGCGCTTGATCCAATGGATCATCCGGCGCGGGGAAGCGCTGGTAGTCCTCCACCAGATCGGCCCAGTCCTGTTCGAGCAGCGCCACGGCGTAGGCACCAGGCAAGGTGACTTCGTAACGGACCTCAACGATGCCCGGTGTCCGCCAGTGCTGGCTGAAGTTCATGGTGCGCACGCTCAAGGCGTCCACTTCCACCGGGCGGCCCTCCACGATGTAGCTCGACCTGTGAGGCGGAACGGGGAATCGTGGCCGCCACTCGTTCTGATAGGTCATGGTTCCTTCGACAGGATACTGGAGCAGAAGAGAGAACGCTGAAGCGGGGCCGAGGTCATGCGGACGACCGAGAGTGAACCACTACTGAGCAACGCGGACCTGGATGCGTTCGAGCAGCGGTTCGAGCTCGCGCTCCCACTTCCGCTTCGTGAGTTCCTACTGGCCACCAACGGAGGCCGGCCGGAGCGCGACCTCTTCAAGCTCCAGGGCCTGCCGGGGAATCCCATCGGCCGGATCCACTTCTTCTTCGGGCTCAACGATCCCATCGAGTCCTGCAACCTGGACTGGAACCTGGAAGTCTTCCGGGATCGCATTCCGCCGGGTCTGCTCCCCATCGCGACGACGGAAGGCGCGGACAAGGTCTGCCTGTCCGTGACCGGCGCCACAGCGGGCCGGGTGTTCTACTGGGACGCGCATGCCCGGCCGGGCATGAGCAGCGTCCACTTGCTGGCGGAAGACCTAGACACCTTCATCGCGGCGCTCCAGTCGGACGCGCTGTCTCCCACCGTCATGGAGTCCTGAGTCGCGGTCTCGCGGCGTACGCCCCTGGACGCTCGGACTCCGGAGGCATTGTCACGGGGGTGGGGCCTGTTATCACCCGGTGACGCTCTCACCGGGAGGCACCCGCACATGGCCATCGCCACCATCAGCCCCACCACCGGCAAGACGCTGCGCACGTTCGACGTGCTCTCGTCCGAGGAACTGGAGCGCAAGCTGCAACGGGCCGCGGATACGTTCCGCTCCTACCGCGAGACGTCCTTCGCCGACCGTGCCCGCTGGATGCGCCGCGCCGCTGAAATCCTCGAAGTCGAAGCCGGCCGCTTCGGCCGCATGATGACGGAGGAGATGGGCAAGCCCCTGGAGGCCGCCAAGGCGGAGTCCATCAAGAGCGCCACCGCGTGCCGCTACTACGTCACCCGCGCGGAGAAGCTCCTTCGCGACACGCCCATCGACGTGGATGGCGACACCGCCTTCGTGCGCTATCAGCCCCTGGGCCCCGTTCTCGCCATCATGCCGTGGAACTTCCCCTTCTGGCAGGTCGTGCGCTTCGCCGCCCCCGCCCTCATGGCCGGCAACGTGGGCCTCCTCAAACACGCCAGCAACGTGCCCCAGTGCGCCATCGCACTCGAGGAGATCTTCCGCACCGCTGGCTTCCCTGAAGGCGCCTTCCAATCGCTGTTCATCGAGACGTCGGAGGTGAACCGCGTCATCGAAGACCCTCGCGTGAAGGCCGTCACCCTCACCGGCAGCGAGGGCGCTGGACGCGCTGTCGGCGCCGCCGCGGGCCGTGCCATCAAGAAGGTCGTCCTGGAGCTGGGCGGCAGCGACCCGTTCATCGTCATGCCCAGCGCGGACCTGGACAAGGCCGTGCACACCGCCGTGTCCGCGCGCCTCATCAACAACGGCCAGTCCTGCATCGCCGCCAAGCGCTTCATCGTCGCCGAACCCATCGCCCAGGAGTTCGAACGCCGCTTCGTCGAACGCATGAAGAGCATGGTGGTCGGTGACCCCATGGATCCGAAGACCGATGTCGGTCCGCTCGCCACGCCCGGCATCCTCGAAGGGCTGCACGCCCAGGTGCAGGAGAGCGTGAAGGCCGGCACCCGGCTGCTGCTCGGCGGCAAACCCCAGGGCGGTCCCGGCAACTTCTACCCGCCCACCGTCCTGGCGGATCCGCCGCCGAAGGCCCCCGCCTTCCATGACGAACTCTTCGGCCCCGTGGCCACGCTGCTGCGCGCCCGCGACCTGGAGCACGCCATCGAGCTGGCCAACGCGACCCCCTTCGGCCTGGGCGCCAGCGTGTGGACCCAGGACGCGAACGAACAGCGCCGGCTCATCGACGGCATCGAGGCCGGCATGGTGTTCGTCAACGCGCTCGTCGCATCCGACGCGCGCCTGCCCTTCGGTGGCGTGAAGCACTCCGGCCACGGCCGCGAGCTGGCCGACCTGGGCATCCGCGAGTTCGTCAACGCCAAGACCGTCCGCATCACCGGCGCGGCCGGCGCACCGCCACCGTCAAAGCACGCGGGCGAATAGCTCCGCCCCGTCCGTCAGCGCGTACGCACCCGGCCATCCACGGGCGCGCCGTGCACCTCTTCCAGCGCGGACGTCACGGCGTCCACCTCCGCGCCCAGCTGCTCCACGCTGTGGCGCAGGCCCGCGCCGGCCACGTCCGCGTCCGCCGCGTCCGCCGAGCGCACCCGCAGCACCTGGGCGTAGAGGTTCTCCAGGGTGTAGGCGAGCCGCGTGAACTCGGCCTCCAGCCGGTCCGCCGCCTTCGTCAGCTCCGCGCGCTGGCGCACCTGTTCATCCAGCACCTGCAACGCCGCGCGCAGCCGGTCGCGCACCACCACGTCCTCCTCCGCGGCCCAGCGCGTCTCCAGCTTCTTGCGCTCGTCCGCCAGCCGCTGCACGTCCTCCGGCGGCGCCACCGTGCGCAGCTCTCGTTCGCGGCGGACGAGCTCGTGGCAGCTCTTGCGCAGGTCCTGCACGGTGCGCTCCGGCGAGCGCACCATCTCCTGCAACACGCCCTTCCCCGCACGCAGCTCCGCGAGCAGCTTCTCGCAGACGGCGTCCACGCGCGTCAGGCGTGGATCCGCCGGTACCTCCGGCGCCTTCACCTGGGGCAGCACCGGCGCGGGCGGCTCCTCCACGCGCGTCAGCAGGGGGTTGTTGCGCGCGCGCAGGTGCTTCGCGGCCCCCTTGAAGAAGCCGAACGCCACGAACAGCAGCCACCAGTACTGATGCGGAAAACGCACCACCGTGGCCACGCACGCCAGTGCGACGACGAGCTGCCCCACGCCCACCACCGGGTTGCGAGAGGCCTCCTCCCGCGCCGCCTTCTCCGCGCGCTTCGCATCGCGGTGGGCCTGCTGCTGCGCGATGTACGCGTCGCGTTTGGCGTGCCGCTCCGCGCGGCGCAGGGCGTCCTTCGACTCGCGCTCCCACTGCTTCTCCCACCGCTGGCGCTCCCGCTCCGCGCCGCGCTCCCACTCCCGTTCCCAGCGGTCGCGCTCCTTCTCGGTGGGCAGGCGACCCATCCGGCGCACCCACGCCTCCAGGGCCGCGTCCTTGCGCGCGCGACCCTCCTCGATGGCCGCTTCCAGCCGGCGCAGGCGCTCGGCCGCGTCGTGGGGGGGCGAGGAGGCAGGGGGCGCTTCGCGGTCTCGGGGCACGAGGTGACGCTAACAACTTCCCCCGGGGTTGGGGACTGTCGTGGGTGGCCCCATAAGCGCAGGTGTTGAGCCATTGGCGCGCGGCGGGCAGGCGGACACGGTCACGCGGTGGTCCCCTGTAAACGGATGCGGTACTGGGAGGACACGATGACCCTTCCCACCGCCGCGACCCGCCGCTTCCAGTGGTTCAGCATGGGCGTGCTCCTCTACAGCCTGGGCGTCATCCTCTGGGGCGCGTTCGTGCGCGCCACCGGTTCCGGCGCGGGCTGCGGCGACCACTGGCCCGTCTGCAACGGCGAGGTGCTGCCGCGCGCCCCCACCCTCCAGACCCTCATCGAGTACACCCACCGTGTCACCAGCGGCCTGGCCACGGTGCTCGCCGTCGTCCTCTACGTCTGGGGCCGCCGCGAGTTCCCCAAGGGCCACCCGGGCCGCCGCGCGGCGTTCTGGGCGCTGGTGTTCATGCTCACGGAGGGCCTGGTGGGCGCGGGCATCGTGTTGCTCAAGTACGTGGCGCAGGACGCGCGCCTGGGCCGCGCGGTGTGGATGGGCGTGCACCTGACCAACACCTTCCTCCTGGTGGGCGCGCAGACGATGGTGGTGTGGGCCTCCAAGGGCCGTGCGCGCATGGTGCTCCAGGGCCAGGGCGTCGTGGGCGCGCTGCTGGGCGGGAGCATCGTCGGCATGCTGGTGCTGGGCGTCAGCGGCGCGGTGGCCGCGCTGGGCGACACGCTCTTCCCCGCCACCAGCCTCACGCACGGCTTCGAGCAGGACCTGTCGGAGACGGCGCACGTGCTCTTGCGCCTGCGCATGTTCCACCCGGCCATCGCGGTGGCCATGGGCGCGCTGCTGGTGTTCGGCGGCCGTCAGGTGGCGCGGCTTCGGCCCTCGCCGGACGTGCGGCGCGCGTCCACGTGGCTCACCGCCATGTACGTGGCGCAGCTGTGCGCGGGCATCATCAACCTGGTGCTGCTGGCGCCGGTGACGATGCAGCTGGTGCACCTGCTGCTCGCGGACTGCGTGTGGATGTGCGTGGTGCGGCTGTGCGCGGCGGGGCTCGCGGAGGACGCGCCGCGCCTGGAGCCCGCTCCCGAGCCCGCCTCCCGCGTGGAGCCGGTGTAGCGCTCAGCCGCGCAGGCCCCGGGGTACCAGCACCCGGGCCACCGCTTCGAAGAGGCCGCTGACCGCGAGCGCGAGCACCGCCGCAGGCACCGCGCCCTCCAGGATGAGCCCCACGTCGTCCAGGCGGATGCCGGTGAGGATGGGCTGGCCGTAGCCGCCCGCGCCCACCAGCGCGCCCAGCGTGGCGGTGCCCACGTTGATGACCGCCGCCGTCTGGATACCCGCGAGGATGGACGCCGCCGCCATCGGCAGCTCGATGCGCCACAGCCTCGCGCCGGAGGGCAGGCCCAGCGCCTCCGCGGATTCGCGCACCTCCCACGGGATGCCCTGCAGCCCCGCCGCCGTGTTCCGCACGATGGGCAACAGGCTGTAGAGGAACAGCGCCGCGATGGCAGGCTTCGAGCCGATGCCCAGCAGCGGAATCATGAACACCAGCAGCGCCAGCGACGGCACCGTCTGGATGACGCTCGACAGGCCGAGCACGCCCTGCCCCAGGCGTGGACGGCGCGCGGCCACCACGCCCAGCGGGATGGCCAGCGCGATGGCCGCCATCAGCGACAGCCCCACGAGGAACAGGTGCTCGCGCGTGCGCTGCCAGATGCGCGCACCCCGCCCGTCCGTGTGCACCTCCGTCGTCAGGCCCAATGAAGCCTGGAGGAAGTCCGCCGCCACCTGGGCCTCCGGCACGTGCTCCAGCCGCGCGCGGGCGTTGAGCTGCACCATCTCCGCTTCCGTCAGCGAGCCCTCCAGCCGGCGCAGCGCCTGGACCACTTGAGGCGCTCGCGTCTCCAGGTCCGCGCGATAGAGGAGCACGGCGTCGTACGCGGGGAAGTGGTGCCGGTCGTCCTCCAGCACGCGCAGCCCGTAGGCGGCGATCTCCGCGTCCGTGGAGTACAGGTCCGTGAGCTGGATGGCGCCGCTCTCCATGCCCCGGTACGCCAGGTCGTGGTCCAGGCCGCGCACGTCGCGCTGGGGCAGGCCGTATGCGTCGCGCAGCGCGGGCCAGCCGTCGCCCCGCTGCATGAACTCGTTGCTGAAGCCCACGCGCAGCTCCGGGTGCGCCTTCAAGTCGGAGATGCGGCGGATGCCCAACCGCTCGGCCTCCGCCTCCTTCATGCCCAGCGCGTAGGTGTTGTTGAAGCCCAGCGACGCGCTCATCCGCAGGCCTTCGTCCGCGAGCGCCTTCCTCAGCGCATCGTCGTCCGGCAGCGCGCGCCCCACGAGCAACTCCTGCCTCAGCGTGCCGGTGTACTCGGGATAGACGTCCAGCTCGCCCCGGCGCAGCGCCTCCCACAACACCGTGGTGCCGCCCAGCTCGCGCCGGTGCGAGGCCCGCGCGCCCGCGTGCTCCGCCACCTGCGTCACCATGTCCCCGAGGATGACGGACTCGGTGAACTTCTTGGACCCCACGCGCACCTGGGGCCCGCCACCTTCAGTGCTCGTGCACGCGACGGTGAGCAACAGCAGCCACGCCAGCCACAGCGCGCGCATCATCCCGGCCTCCGCAGGGGCAGCGGGCGCTGCGCCTGGATGAAGCGCGTGACGAACGGATCCGTAGGACGCGCCTCCATCTCGTCCAGCGTGCCCTGCTGCACCACCTGGCCATCGCGCATCAGCACGATGCCGTCTCCCAGGAAGGCCGCTTCCGCCAGGTCGTGCGTGACGAGCACCACCGTCTTGCCCAGCCGCTCGAAGATGCCGCGCAGGTCCGTCTGGAGGTCATGGCGCACCAGCGGATCCAACGCGCCCAGGGGTTCATCCAGCAGCAGCACGTCCGGGTCCAGCATCAGCGCGCGCATCAATGCCACGCGCTGCCGCTGGCCTCCGGAGAGCTCTCCCGGGAAGCGCTCCAGCGCATCCTCCGGGAAGCGCGTCAGGTCCATCAATTGCGTCAGTCGCTCGCGGATCCGCGCCTCCGGCCAGCGCAGGTGCCGCGCCATCAACGTGACGTTCCGCGCGCCGGTGAGGTGCGGGAACAGGCCTCCGCCCTGGAGCGCGTAGCCCACGCGTTGGCGCACGGCGAGCAATGCGTCCGCGTCCTCCGGCAGGGGTTGTCCATCGAAGAGCACGCGGCCGGTCTCGGGCCGGAGCAGGCCGTTGAGCAGCCGCAGCAGCGTGGATTTCCCACAGCCGCTGGGGCCGATGAGCACCGTGGTGGCGCCCTTGGGCAGACTCAAGTCCAGCGGGTGCAGGGCCTGCGCGGCACCGAAGCGCTTGGACACTCCTTCCAGGAGGAACACGAACGCCACGTCCCTTCAGCGCGGAGCGAACACGCCGTTGCAGGTGGTCGGAAAAGGGAAGAGCGCACCCGCCGGGAGGCTGCACGCCGCGAACAGGCCCCAGCCCTTGTAATTCACGCCGCCGGTCCAGACCTGGACGTCACCGCCACCCTCCTGCGCGGGCGCGGTGAAGCGGACGCAGCGCGTGGCCTGGCCCTCCACGTAGCAGTCGAGCACCTCCACCGGGCCGGCCCCCGGGAGCGCGTCGCGCAATTCCTCCGCGCTCCGGTCGCGCCAGCGCTCCACCTGGCCCGCGCCCGGCGCCACCGGCCAGAAGATGCTCCAGGAGAAGGTGGACGCGTCACAGCGGATCCGCCCCGCGCGCGTCGTCGAGTCCGCGACCTCGCAGCCCTCCGGTACGAACAGCACCCGCCACGGAAACCGGGGTGGCATGACGAGCGCTGATGGCGACAGCGTGTCGCCCTCCGGATTGCCCCGCGTGGCCAGGTACGCGAACAATTCCAGACACCGGCCCAGCCCCGCGCGGACGTCGTCGCGCGCCACGCAGCCCAGTTGCCGCACGTGGCCCGCGGAGGGCGTCACCGCCGTGACGTAGCCGCCCACCGTGCAGGCGTTCTCCCCGGAGCACCGTTCGAAGCGCAGGGACGGGTGCGGCTGTCCACCGAGCGGCAGCTCGCCTCGGGCTTCCGTGAGGTTCGAGCCGAGCCGCGCCTGGACGCGGGCACGGCCGGCGTCCACGGCCTGCGCCTCGCTCCGCCCGGGCTGTTCGTGCAGCCACACGGAGAGCGAGCCGCAGCGGTACGTGCGCGACGTGGCGCTGTCCGGGATGGGGACACAGCCTTCGAAGAGGGGGCGCGCGTCTTCGACGAAGGGGCCCGCGGGCGTCACGCCCTCGGAGGGGACCGCGGGGGCCACTGGCGCGGACGCAAGGCACGCGCTCAGCAGTCCCCCGAGTGTCACTCCCATCGCCGCGAGTGCCGTGCGCATCCGCAGGGGATAGGCGCCGGACCCGGCCGAGTCAACCGGCCCGTCGGCCCGACGCCCACCGCGCTACACACGCGGGCCCTACTTCTTCATCTGCTTCTCGAGCTCCTTCGCCTTCGTCTCGTTGCGGGCGACGACGCTCTCGGTGTCGCTCAGGAGCGCCAGGAAGCTGGCGTCGTTCTTGTACTCCTTGCGGCCCTCCTTGAGGACGTCCATGCCCTTCTTCTGGTCCTCCGCGATGCGCGACAGGAAGGCCTTGTCGAACTCGGGGCCCTCCTTCGCCTGGAGCTTGGTGATCTCCTCGTTCGACTCGTCGATGGCCTTGCCCAGCTTCTCGCCGGTGCCCTTCATCTTCTCCTGGTAGCCCTGCTGGACGCCGGAGCCGCCCGTGCCCGTCTGGTCCTCGGAGGTGACGTTGCTGTCGCTGAGGGCACTGACCTGCATCTTCTTCTGCTCGGCCCAGGTGCGCAGCTGGCTCTGGCTGTTCTCGTGGTCCTCGCGCAGCTTGGTGGCGAACTCCTTCACCTGCGGATCCGTCGCCTGCTGCTCCGCGAGCCGCGCCAGTTTGATCTGGCGGTTGTTGAAGACGGCCAGCTTGCCCACGTACTGCACGCGCTTCGCGGCCGCCTCACCCACGGCCTTGCCCTGCTTCGTCTCGTGCTTTTGCTGCTTGGTCTCCTCGTCGTTGGCGTGGGCCGAGAAGCCCATCAGCCCCGTCACGACCGCCGCTGTCACCGCCCGCGCCTTCCAATTCGTCTTGCTCATGGGCCCTGCCTCCCCCGCCTTCGCGGATGAACGTTTGACGGGGGCAAGGTGTGGACGCGGAAGCCGGGTGCCAGGGCCGCCTGGCTGAACGCCCTCCCCCCGGGTACGAGACCCGAGGGATGAAACCGCCTCACTCCACGGGCAACAGGCCGCGCACCACCGCGCCGCGCCCCAGCGCCGTGGCCTGGGCCCAACCGCGCAGGAGCGCCAGCACCTCCGAGGAGAAGGTGGGCGTGTCGAGCAGCGTGACGGTGGTGGCCATCCCGCCCGTCTGGGCCTGCTCGAAGCGCGCGGTGAGCCAGCAGGCCCCGGCGCCCACGAGCTCGGGCACCGTGCGCGACACCTCCAGCTCCAGCAGCGAGGACGGGGACAGCCACCCTTCCGCCCAGCGCAACCGCCGCTCCAGCAGCGCGCTCAAGGACTCCCTCGCGGCCGTGGCCTGCGGCGGCAAGGGCTCGCCGTCGCCGGAGGGCAGGTACACCTCGCGCAGGAAGGGCGGCTCGCGGGTCAGCGCGTGCGCCGTGGCGCGCAGCCACAGTCGGCAGTCGCGCAGCACGTCCGCCGTGGCCGCCTCGAACGAGGGCAGCGGGTGGCGTGTCGGTGAGCGGCGGCTGCCCTTGCGGTCCGCCTCCACCTCCACGAAGGGGGACACGCGCGCGCATCCCTCCACCGTGCCGTCCACATCCAGCCCCAGCCGCTCCAGCCGCGAGCCCCGGCCCAGGCCGCGCCACAGGTCCACGAAGGCCGCCGCCAGCGGCGCCGCGTTCGCGACCGAGTACGGCCGCCACTCCACGCGCTGACACACCACGCGCGCCGACGGCACCCGCGCCCCAGGAGGCCCCAGCCCCAGCGTCAGGTCCTCGCCGCCCACCGCCACGCGAGAGGCCAGCACGTGCCGCACGGGGCCTTCCAGCAGCCACACCTGCAGGGCGCCTCGCGGCACCGCGCCCTCCACGTAGCGCGCGCCCAGCAGCCACAGCTCGCCCTGGATGAGCACGTCCTCTCCCCGGGGCGCGTGCAGGTTCGGCCTCGAGTCCTGACAGCCCAGCACCCAGGCCCCACGGCCCTCCTGGACCCAGCGCACCCGAAGGCCCTCCGGCAACGCCTCCAACGCGCGCCGCGTGGCCTCCGCCTCGCTCATTCCCTCCGCCATTGGGCCCCTCTAACCAAACAGCGCTACGGTATTCTTACGTAATAGCTGTGATTCACCGCCCGTGTCAGCACGTTTTTCGTGGTTTCCCGAGTGGGTGGCAGGAAACCCGGTAGGTCTGGGTG
>NZ_RAWR01000120.1:0-31822 GCF_003986945.1 Corallococcus sp. AB018
CCCTTACCCGCCCCCTCTGACATTGTCGAAAAAGGGCGTCATTCCGCGAGCTTGCATCCGTGGCCTGCCCGACGCGTCCCATCCTCCCCACCCCACGCGCCACGGAGCCTCCGCACGCGGGCCGCACGACCCGGCGGGGCACACCCGTGGCATGAGGGGCCTGCGCCATGCGTGCACTCCGCGCAGGGCGCATGCGCGTGAAGGAACGCGAGCCACGTGGGATTCCACACGTTTGCATGCGCGCGGCATCCCTTCCCCCAGGTCCACGCACCCATGCAGCAAGCCTGCCCGGCGCACGGAGGTGCATCCGCGATCGGATTGATGGTTCACGCGTCGCGTGGCCGGTGCACAATGCGCCGTCATGCTTTCCGGTGTCTTCTCTCCGCTCGGCATCCTCGCGTCCCTGCTCGTCCTGGGCGCCCTGGTCCTCGCCACGCTGTTCCAGCTCAAGCGCCGCCAGCGCGCCGCGTGGGAGGTGTTCGCGAAGGCGCACGGCCTCTCCATCGCGGATCGGCGGATGGAAGTGCAGGGGCGCTACCAAGGGCGGGCGCTGCTCCTGGCCACGGGCAAGCGCGGCGCGAGCAGCAAGAAGCGCCACACCGTGACGGTGCTGCGGCTGGACCTGGAGGGCGCGCTGCCTGCGGACCTGCTGCTGGAGCACGAGCGCCCCGAGGACAAGATTCCCGGCGCCGCCACGCCGCGCGAAGAGGCGCTGGGCGACGCGGAGCTGGACGCGGCCTTCCAGGTGGAGGGGCTGGCGCCGGAAGCGCGCCCCATCATCCTGGATCCGGGTGTGCGTCAGCGGCTGCTGGGCCTCAAGGGCCACCGCCGCGTGAGCATCAAGGGCGGCTGGCTCCAGGTGGAGCAGCGCGGCGTCCCCGCGAGCGCCGCCGCGCTGGAGGCGTTGCTCCGCGCGCCCCACGACCTGGCCCGCGCCGTCACCGAGGCCGCGCCCGCGACGAACGCCGTGGAGGCCTCGCCGCACGCGGAGACGTCACGGATGGACGAAGAGCTGCCCGGCTCCGAGCACGCCTGAGCCGCGTCCGGCGTTGCGTCAGTTCCGACGACGCCGGGCGCGCAGCCCCAGCAGGCCCAGCCCCACCCACGCCGCCGGAGCCAGACCGGTGGTCGCGCAGTCACAGCTCCAGGGGTCGATGATGTCGTTGCCCTCGTCCCCAAACCCGATGGGCCCCGCATCCACCGCCGTTCCCGCATCGGGTTCGGGGCAAGCGATGCACACGGTGACGGTCTCGCCCAGGGTTTCGCGTCCCAACGAGTCCGTCACGACGACATCGAGGAAGTGGGGCCCGGGCTTGAGCCCCGAGATGTCCCAGCGGCCGGGAGCGCCCCCCACGGAGTAGGTGGGCCCCGGGCCCTCGCGTGTCTCCAGCAACAGCCAATCCACCCGGAAATCCGCGCGCGCGCAGCCCACGTCGTCGATGCACTCGCAGGAGAAGTCGGCCAGGGGCCCTGACAGCCGTTCGTCCTGGAGCGGGGCGACGATACGGGCCAGAGGGGGCTGGTCCTGCCCCACGACGAGCCGGAAGGACAGCTCCGCATCGGGTTGCAGCCCATTGCTCGCCACCACCACCACGTCCACCTCCCCCAGCTCAGTAGGTATCCACGTGAGGTTGCCCAGCGCATCCAGGCTCATCCCCTGAGGCGCGGTGCGCAGGGCATACGTCGGCGCGGGCCGTCCGCGCGCGTGCACGCTGAGCCGATAGGGGAAGTACGTCACGGTCCGGGTGACGGGCACGGTGGTGAAGACCGGAGCCAGCGGGTCCTGATCCGCTTCCGTCACGACGAGGGTGAGCGACTCCAGGCCCGGCGCGGACAGCGTGAAGGTGGCCGTGCCGTCCTCGTTGTCCGCATCCTTCGCGGCCGCCAGCACCACCTCCTGGGGCTCCAAGATGGCCGGGTCGAACGTGAGCGACGCCCCTTCCCGCACCGTGAGGTCCGCGTCGCCGTCCGTCCGCTCCACCGTGACGGTGAGCGACTCACCCGGGTCGCCAGGCCACGCGAAGCCGGCCAACGCCACGCTGAAGGACGCCGTGCCCCCTTCCACCACCCTCAAGGACGACACGGACAGCACCAGGTGCAAGGGGTCGGGGATTCCCGCCTCCGGCAAAGGCGTTGGAAGGGCAGGAGTCCCCGCCCATGCCGTGGAAGACAGACAGACCCCGAGCCAGCACAGGAGCAGGTGGCGCATGACCTTCACGCTACCGCGTCCGTGCTCCTTCAGCCCACCCGCGCGAGCGCCTCCACGTACTGCTCGCGCACGCGCGTGGCCAGGGCCGCCGAATCCGGCCCGAACGTCTCCGGAGGCAGCGCCGGCATCACCTGCACCGTGACGGTGGCGCGAGGGCTCATCCACGGCCCGTCCCCATCCACCAGCTCCCGCGTGCCACGCACCAGCACCGGCACCACCGGCACGTGCTCCTCCAGCGCCAGCTGGAACGCGCCGCGCTTGAAGGGCAGCAGCTCCCCGGGCGAATAGGTGCCCTCCGGGAAGATGAGCACCGGGATGCCCTTGCGGAGCCACCGGCGGCACGGGCCCAGGAGCTGCTCCATGGACGTGGAGCTGCCGCGCACGATGGGCACGTAGCCCAGGAGCGTCATCATCCAGCCCACCAGCGGCGTGCGGAACAGTGACGCCTTCGCCACGAACTTGTACGGCGTGAACAACCCCATCACCGCCAGGATGTCCGCGAACGACTGGTGGTTGACGACGTAGACGCAGGGCCCCTTGGGCAACAGCTCCCGTCCCTCCACCCGCACGCGCCAGCCAGGGGACGCGTGCAGCCACAGCCCGTAGCACCACCGGCACACCAGCACGTGCAGCCACTGACGGTTCGGGTCCAACGGGTACGCCACCACGAACAACACCGCGCCCAACGTGAAGAGGATGGGCGCGGTGACCAGGAACAGCGCGAAGAACCACAGCGAGACGACGTAGCGCATGCGAGAGGAGGAGCTTCCGTTCAGCGCGACGCCGGGGGCGTCCGGTCCGTCAGGAGTACCACGTTCCAGGCAGCCAGCTCACGCCCGGCCCGGCCGCCCGCGCGCCCTCCGAAGGAGTTCGAGTGGAGCCTTCGGTAAGCCGGAGGAGCACCCGAGCGCCGGGGCAGGCAAGACGTCAGGCCCGCATCATTCTCCTGCAATGCGCTTGCAGGGCCGCCAGATTAGCGCCTTAAGGTGCCCGACGAACCCGGAGGGAGAACCGCATGGACGCGCAGGGAGTTCACATCGAAACCCATCCCCGTGAAGGCGAGCCGGTGTTCAGCGCTGGGCGCCCGGACCCCTGCACCCTGGTCCTCTTCGGCGCCACGGGCGACCTGGCCGAACGCAAACTATTCCCGGCCCTCTTCGAGCTCGCCCGCGCCGGCTTGCTCCCCGAGAACTTCGCCATCGTCGCCTACAGCCGCTCCAAGCTGGAGGACGGCCCCTTCCGCGAGCACGTGAAGGAGGGCCTGAAGAAGTTCGCCCGCACGCAGCCCCTGGATGAGGCCGCGTTGAAGCGCTTCGTGGAGGCCATCGAGACCGCCTCTGGCGGCTACGACGACCCGGAGGCCTTCAAGCGCCTGGGCCAGAAGCTCCAGGACCTCTCCAAGCGCCACAAGACGGACGGCAACCAGCTCTATTACATGGCCACGCCGGCCTCCACGTTCCCGCAGATCATCCAGAGCCTCTCTGGCGCGGGCCTGCTCAAGCGTGAGGAGCAGCCCGGCCAGAAGCCCTGGCACCGGCTCATCATCGAGAAGCCCTTCGGCCACGACCTGGAGAGCGCGAAGGCCCTCAACAAGACGCTGGGCTCGGCGCTGGACGAGAAGCAGATCTTCCGCATCGACCATTACCTGGGCAAGGAGACGGTGCAGAACATCCTGGTGTTCCGCTTCGCCAACGCCATCTTCGAGCCGCTCTGGAACCGCCAGCACATCGACCACGTGGAAATCACCGCGGCCGAGGCCATTGGCGTGGAGGGCCGCGGCGGCTTCTACGACGAGACGGGCGTCATCCGGGACATGGTGCAGAACCACCTGCTCCAGGTGCTGGCCCTGTGCGCCATGGAGCCGCCGGTGTCCTTCGCCGCGGAGGACATCCGCGACGAGAAGAACAAGGTCTTCCGCGCGCTGCGCCCCGTCGAAGGCGGCGAGGTTCCCCAGCACGTGGTGGTGGGCCAGTACGAGGGCTACCAGGAAGAGAAGGGCGTGAAGAAGGGCTCGCGCACGCCGACCTACGTGGCGATGAAGATGAACATCGACTCGTGGCGCTGGCAGGGCGTGCCCTTCTACCTGCGCGCGGGCAAGAACCTGAAGAAGCGCCTGACGGAGGTGTCCATCCACTTCAAGTCGGTGCCCATCGGCCTGTTCAGCGGCGGCGGCGCCACCTGCCAGCGGCTGCAGCCCAACGTGCTCACGCTGCGCATCCAGCCGCACGAAGGCATCGCGCTGTCCTTCGAGTCCAAGATTCCCGGCGAGGACGTCAACATCGGCGGCGTCACCATGGACATGGACTACGCGGAGAGCTTCAAGAAGCCCGTGCCGGAGGCGTACGAGCGGCTGCTGCTGGACTGCATGCGCGGCAACGCCACCCTCTTCGCGCGCCAGGACAGCGTGGAGCAGGCGTGGGGCTACATCACGCCCATCCTCCAGGCGCTGGAGACGGACGCGGGCGGCACGGTCCACACCTACGCCAAGGGCAGCAAGGGCCCTGACGCCGCGGACGCGCTGCCCTCGAAGAACGGCCGGCGGTGGTCCACGCTATGAGCCAGCCCCTCGTCGTCCCCCCGGAGCGGCTCGCCCGCGAGGCCGCGGACTGGATGGCGCGCGAGCTTACGAAGGCGCTCGCGACGAAGGCGCGCGTGAGCCTGGCGCTGTCGGGCGGCAACACGCCCAAGCCCGCGTACCGGCTGCTCGCGGACCACACGCTCCCCTGGGAGCGCGTGGACGTGTACTTCGTGGACGAGCGCTTCGTGCCGCCGGACCACAAGGACAGCAACTACCTGCTGGTGAAGGAGTCGCTGCTCGAGCCGCTGAAGCTGCCAGACGCGCAGGTGTTCCGCATGCAGGGCGAGCGCACGGACCGCGACGCCGCCGCGCGCGACTACGAGAAGACGCTGCCCGCGAAGCTGGACGTGGTGCTCATTGGCGTGGGCGAGGACGGCCACACCGCGAGCCTCATGCCCGGCCACCCGGCGCTCCAGGAGCGCACGCGGCGGGTGCTGGCGGTGGAGCAGAGCGCGAAGCCGCCGCCGTGGCGGATGACGTTGACGTTCCCCGTGCTCCAGGGCGCGGGGGCGGTGCTGGGGCTGGTGGCCGGCGAGGGCAAGCGGGACGCCATGCGGCGCATCCTCGCGGGGGATATGTCCCTGCCCGCGTCGCACGTGACGAACACGCAGTGGATGTTGGATCCCGCCGCCCACGGGTGAGGCGGGCCCTCTGGAGGGGACGATGAGCACACAGACGAAGCCGGCGCAGTTCGGCGTGGCGGGCATGGGCGTCATGGGCGCGAGCCTGGCCCTCAACATCGCGGACCACGGCTTCAGCGTCGCCGTATGGGACCGCCACCCGGAGAGCATCCAGAAGGTCCAGCAGGCGAACCCGAAGCAGGCCCTGCAGGGCTTCCCGGAGCTGGAGAAGTTCGTCGCCGGCCTGGAGCGCCCGCGCCGCATCCTCCTGATGATTACGGCCGGCGCCCCCGTGGACGAGATGATGGGCCGGCTGTTCCCCCTGCTGTCGCCCGGCGACGTCATCATGGACGCGGGCAACTCCTGGTACCTGGATACGCGCCGCCGTGAGGCCCTGTGCAAGGAGAAGGGCTTCCACTTCCTGGGCATCGGCGTGTCCGGCGGTGAAGAGGGCGCGCGCAACGGCCCGTCCATCATGCCCGGCGGCCCCAAGGACGCGTACGCGCTGGTGCAGCCGGTGCTGGAGGCCATCGCCGCGCGCAGCGAAGAGGGCCTGTGCGTCACCCATGTGGGCCCTGAGGGCGCGGGCCACTTCGTGAAGATGGTGCACAACGGCATCGAGTACGCGGACATGCAGCTGCTCGCGGAGACGTACGACGTGCTCCACCGCGGCCTGGGCCTGGACACCGCGACGCTGGCCGACCTGTTCTCCAAGTGGAACGAGGGCATCGCCGAGTCGTTCCTCCTGGAGACCACCATCAAGGTGCTGCGCAAGCGCGACCCAGAGACGGGCAAGCCGCTGGTGGACATGGTGCTGGACAAGGCCGGCCAGAAGGGCACGGGCAAGTGGACGGTGCAGGTGGCCCTGGATTTGGGCGTGCCGGTGCCCTCCATCGCGGCCGCGCTGGACGCGCGCAACCTGTCCTCGCGCAAGGACGAGCGCGTGGCCGCGAGCAAGAAGCTCCACGGCCCCGCCATCTCCCTGTCCTCGGAGGAGAAGAAGGAGCTGGCCCAGTGGGCGCATGACGCGCTCTACGCGGCGCGCGTGGTGACGTACGCGCAGGGCATGCGGCTCATCCAGGCGGCGTCGGACGAGTACAAGTGGGGCGTGTCGCTGGCGGAGATGGCGCGCATCTGGCGGGGTGGCTGCATCATCCGCGCGAAGCTGCTCACCCCGCTGCGCGAGTCCTTCCAGCAGCAGCCCACGCTGCCGAATCTCCTGGTGTCCGAAGCGTTCGCGCCGGTGCTGGAGAAGATGGCCCCGGCGTGGCGCAAGCTCGTGGGCGCCGCGACGATGGCGGGCATCCCCGTGCCGGTGTTCAGCAGCAGCCTGGCGTACATGGACAGCTACCGCAGCCCGGAGCTGCCGCAGAACCTCACCCAGGCCCAGCGCGACGCGTTCGGCGCGCACACCTACCAGCGCCGGGACAAGCCCGACGCCGGCTTCGTGCACTCGGACTGGCTGAAGTAGTCCCCTGCCCTGCGCGCCGCTCAGTGCTTCTGGGTGGCGCGCAGCTCGGCGCGGCGGATCTTCCCGCTCACCGTCTTGGGCAGCTCCGTGACGAACTCAATCTCGCGCGGGTATTTGTAGGGCGCCGTGGTCTTCTTCACGAAGTCCTGCAGCTCCTGCGCGAGCTGGGGTGACGGCGTGTGGCCCGGCGTGAGCAGCACGTACGCCTTGATGCGATGGCCCAGCTTGTCGTCCGGCACGCCGATGACGGCGGACTCCGCCACCGCCGGGTGCTCAATCAGCGCGGACTCCACCTCGAAGGGACCCACGCGGTAGCCGGACGTCTTGATGACGTCGTCGGAGCGCCCCACGAACCACAGGTAGCCGTCCGCGTCGCGCACCGCGCGGTCGCCGGTGACGTACCAGTCCCCCCGGCTGCTGGCCGCGTTGGCCGCGTCGTCGTTGAGGTAGCCCGCGAACAGGCCCACCGGCCGCTCCGGCTTCACGCGCACGGCGATGTCGCCCTCCTGCCCTTCCGCGACTTCATTGCCGTGCTCGTCGATGACGGCCACGGTGAAGCCCGGGGACGGCTTGCCCATGGAGCCCACGCGTGGCTCCATGCCGGGGAAGATGCCGACGATGACCACCGTCTCCGTCTGGCCGTAGCCCTCGCGGATGTGCAGCCCGGTGGCCTCCTTCCACGTCTGGATGACCTCTGGGTTGAGCGGCTCGCCCGCGCTCAGTGAGTGGCGCAGCGCGGACAGGTCCACGGCCTTCAAGTCCTGGAGCACCAGCGCGCGCCACGCGGTGGGCGGCGCGCAGAAGGTGGTGACCTTCTCCCGCTCCAGCACCTTCAGGAAGCCCACGGGGTCGAACCGGCCGCGGAAGTCGAAGACGACGTTGCACGCGCCCACGCTCCACGGACCGAAGAGCTTGCCCCACGCGCACTTCGCCCAGCCGGTGTCGCTGAGCGTGAGGTGCCGGTCCTCCGGCTGCAAGTCCAACCAGTAGCGGCCGGTGATGAGGTGCCCCTGGCCGTAGCTGGACTGCGTGTGCAGCACCATCTTCGGCATGCCGGTGGTGCCGGACGTGAAGTAGATGAGCAGCGGATCATCCGAGCGCGTGGGCGGGAACGCCGTCGCCTGGGATTCCGCCAATGACTCGGACGTGTAGCGCGTCCATGGCGCGGGCGCGTCGCCGGTGGACACCCACGTCGTCACGCCGGGGGCCTGGCCCTGCACGCCCTCGAAGCGGTCCAGGCAGCTGCCGTCGGTGAGGACCGCCTTCGCGCCAGAGACCTCCAGCCGGTAGCGGATGTCCTTGGCGGTGAGCATGGGCGTGCCGGGCATGAAGACGATGCCCGCGCGGATGCAGCCCAGCACCAGGAACCACCACTCCGGCACGCGCGGCATCAAGATGAAGACCCGGTCGCCGCGCTTCAGGCCCAGCCCGGTGAGGAAGCGCGCCGCGTGCAGCGAGCGCTCCTTCAGCTCCTGGAAGGTGAAGCGCTGGGAGCGTCCGGACTCGTCGGACCACTGGAGCGCGGGGGCCTGGGGCCGCTCGGCCGCGTGCCGGTCGATGACGTCCGTGGCGAAGTTGAAGTGCGCCGGCCGCTCCCACCGGAAGTCACGGCGGGTGGACGCGTAGTCGGCGGATGAAGACTCGGACATGGACGGCTCCTGGAGTGCTCCGACAACCCCAGCAGCCTGTCACGTCATCCCGAGCGGTGAGACGAAACCCCGCACGAAAGCGCCCGGTGGTGGACGCTCGTGACGCGCGGGGGGAATCCAGCGTGTTTCAGCGAGCGGCGGCGCGCAGCTCTTCCGCCAGCTTGCGCGCTTCGTCGCTCCAGCCCGGCTCGCCCAGCGCGGCCACCTGGTCGAAGTCGCGCGCGGCGCGCGCTTCCTGGTGCAGGGCACGCAGCGCGAGGCCGCGGTTCCACAGCGCCTGCGGGTTGCGCGGATCCGCGCGCACCACGGGGTCCAACAGCGCCAGCGCGTCCTGGAAGCGGTTGTCCTGAAGCGCCACCACCGCCAGGTCGCTGTCGCGCGCCAGCGACGCGGGCTCGCGCGCCAGCACCGCCTGCGCCTGCTGCCACTGGCCGTGCAGCACGTAGGCCGCGACGATGCCGCGGAAGTCCTTGCGCTCCTCCATCTCCGCCAGCGGACGCAGCGGCAGGGTGCCCTTCCCGGCCTCCACGCCGTCCGCGCCACCGCGCATGGGGCTGTAGCGGCGCCACTGGTCCGCGCGCGGATCAGACAGGCGGGCCTCCAGCTCGCGGGTGGTCTGGTTCTCCAGGAAGACGACCGCCGGCACTTCCGAGGCGGGCATCATGCGCGGCACGAAGACGGCGCAGAGACTGGCGGCCATGGCCAGCGGAGCCACCACGCGCGCGTTGCGGCGCACCCACGCGCCCAGCGACACCACGTTGCCGTTGCCCTCCTGCTTCGCGGCCGGAGCCTCCGTCGCGCCCGTGCCCAGGGCCCGCGCCGCCAGCAGCTCCAACTGGAGCAGGTCCCTGAGGCCGCACTCACACGAGGCACAGCGCGGCAGGTGACTCCGGAAGCCTTCGGCGTCGGACTCGGACAGCTCGCCGTCCATGAAGAGATGCAACCGGGTGCAATGCGCGTTCATGACTGGACCCCCCGCTCCCGAGCTACAGCGACGCTCGGAAGCAGCAGCTCCCTCAGGTCCCGGCGCGCCAGCGTCAGCCAGCTGCCCACGGTTCCCACAGGGACGTTGAAATGTTCAGCGATGGCCTGGTAGCGGCGGCCTTCCGCGTGAAGCCTGTATGCGTCCCGAAGGTGCGGCTTGAGCTGCTCGATGGCAGCCTGGAACGCGTCGTTGCCCACCAGCTCCCAGTTCTCCCGGTCGCCATCCCCCGTCACCGGCAGGTCCTGCACCAGCGCCAGGTGCGGCAGCCCCCGGCTCTCCGTGCGATGCCGGCGGCAGTGGTCCAGGAACCGGTTGGTCATGGTCGTGCACAGCCACGCCGCGCACGCCGCTTCCGTCCGGTCCTTCAGGTGGCCAAACTCCGGCAACGCCCGCTCGAAGGCTTCCTGGACCAGGTCTTCCGGGTCCAGGGCGCCTCGAGCGCACAACCGCCGCGCCACCGCCAGCAGGCTGGGCCGGTGTCGCTGGATGAACGCCTCGAAGTGGCGCTTTTCCCGGTTGAAGAGATTGGCCATGACACAAGGCCCCGAAGTGACTGGTGGGCTTTCCTGACTAAAGACGCCGAGCGGTTCGTTTCTTGAGAGAAAAATGCCCGGAAGGGCAGACAAGCCTGCTCGGCAGGAGCTTCAGCGAGCCCCTTCCGGCCCCGCCAGCAGGGGGGGCACCGACGGCGGAGGCAGAGGGCGGCGCCGCTTGGGGCCGCGCTCCGAGCAATTGACGTACGAATTCTTCACGTGCGGGGCGCTGCGGTCCGGCTCGAAGGCATTGACGGCGGAGGACACGTCTCCGGGGATCATGGGTCGCTTCTCCTGGTGCTGAGGAAGTCCGGCGAAAACCGGGGATGGGTAGAAAAAGACTGTTGGGCATAGTCCATAGCACGCCTCGCCTCACCGGCAGGAGGGGCCCCCAGGGCCACTCCTTCAAGGATTTCAAGGAGTTCCGAATGAACGAGGACAAGTCTCCGCTGCACCCCGCGTGGCGGCAGTGGCTGGCGGAGAACCTGGCATTGGGAGTATCGGCGGAGGACGTACAGCAGACGCTGGTGCAGGCAGGCGTGGACCCGGCGCTGGCGCGGGAGGAAATCACCGCGGTGGGGCAGCACCCCTACTTCAAGGCGGCGCTCCAGGTGGCCCGGCACTTCGGCTGGCTGGAGTCGCTGATGGATGTCTACAGCGAGCTGCGCGCCCGGGACGGGGGCCGGCAGCTGGAGGTGCGCGAGGGGATATCCCCGGAGGAGTTCTTCCGCCGCTACTTCCTGGGCCACCGGCCGGTGGTGCTGCGCGGCCTGATGGCGGACTGGCCCGCGATGAAGCGCTGGTCGCTGCCGTACTTCCGCGAGCGTTTCGGAACGGTGGAGGTGGAGGTGATGGTGGGACGCGACGCCAACCCGGAGCACGCGGCCGAGCAGGACCGGCACCGGGCGCGGATGCCCTTCTCCGACTTCCTCTCCCAGTTGGAGACAGCCGGAGAGACGAACGACATCTACATGGTGCCGCGCAACGACAACTGGGGACGCGAGGGGCTGGCGCCGCTGCGCGACGACCTGCGGGCCCCCGCGGGGCTCATCGACCCGTCGCTGCGGCCGGAGCAATTGACGCTGCTCCTGGGGCCCGCGGGCACCGTCACCCCGCTGCACCACGACAACATGAACATCCTGTTGGGCCAGGTGATGGGCCGCAAGCACGTGCGGCTGGTTCCGTCCTTCGAGCGCCACCGCGTGTACCCGCACCGGGGCACCTTCAGTCACGTGGACGCGGCGGAGCC
This sequence comes from Corallococcus sp. AB018, assembly GCF_003986945.1. Classification (NCBI taxonomy): domain Bacteria; kingdom Pseudomonadati; phylum Myxococcota; class Myxococcia; order Myxococcales; family Myxococcaceae; genus Corallococcus; species Corallococcus sp. AB018. The sequence goes on from NZ_RAWR01000120.1 coordinate 11,295, forward strand.
GGACCTGGCCGCGCACCCGCTGTTCGCCGAGGCCACGGTGCTGGAGGCGGTGCTGGAGCCCGGGGACATGGTGTTCCTGCCGGTGGGCTGGTGGCACTGGGTGAAGGCGCTGGACGTGAGCGCCAGCGTCACCTTCCATCACTTCCTGGTTCCGGGAGGCAACACGCACCTGGACGCTCCCTTCTGACCTGCTCAGTCCGCCCGCTCCACCAAGAGGACGGAGCGCGTCCAGACGGCGCGGGCATCGCGCGCGAGCCACGCCTGGCGCTCGTCGCGCAGCGCGACGGCCGCGGGCTTGCCAGCATGGATGCTCCGGCGCACCCCGTCGAAGAAACGGCCCGCGGCGTCCGGGATGTCCACCGTGGAGGCCAGCACCGCGCGGGCCCCGGAGTCGATGAAGGCCGCGGGCAGGCTGAAGGGCTCCGTGCTCTGGAGGGACGCGGTGCGGCCCGCGCTGCACGCGGCCAGGAACACGGTGGGCGCGCCGGTGAGCCGCTGCTCGCGCACGACGTCCGCGGTGAGCGCGTAGCGGCCATTCACCTCCGGTGACAGCACCACCAGCGACGCGCCGGAGATGCTGGGGTCGGTGATGCCGTGCGCGTGGATTTCAATCTCCGTGGCATCCGCCATCCGCGCCAGCACGCGAGAGGGCGTGGCGTCCGCGCCGGACAGCACGTCCGGCGGCGCGTCGCCGGGCTCCGCTTCCGGCGTCCACGAGGGGAGCCGGGGCAACTGCAGGAGCGACGGCGCCTCCACGCCAGCCACGACCAGACGGCGCGTGGCGGTGGGCGTCCGCGCGGGACGCGGCCCCTGCGTGCGGCCCAGGCGGAAGCTCCAGGCCATCTCCGGCGGCAGCAGGTCCGTGCGGCCGAAGAGGGGCGTCCACGCGAACACGTCCACGTGTTCGCAGCCGACGAGCGTCTGGCGCAGGGCGTCCGGGACCAGCCGGGACGAATCCACCCGGGCCAGGGACTCCCGGCGCGAACCGTCGTAGGAGCCCTTCACCTCGCCCTTGGGCCCCAGCGCCACCAGGGTGGTGCGCTCGGCGTGGATGCTGGCCGCCAGCGCGCACCGCGCAGGCACGGGCGTGCCCAACTGCGCGGCCATCAGCGCCACCACCTTGGGGAACTCACCGGCGCGACCCGCGTCCGCCGCGAGCGACGAATAGCTGAGCGCCCAGGTCTCACGCCCCAGTACGTCCCCGCGGGGCAGGGCCTCCGCGTCCACGATGGCCTGCTTCAGCAGCGCCTCGCCCCGGGCCCGGTCCTGGTCCAGGAGGAAGCGGCCTTCCAGATAGTGCGTGTAGATGCGGTCGCTCTCCGGGACGGAGGAGCCCGCCAGGGCCCGCGTGGTGACCGTCTTCAGCCACTCCGCGTCGCGGGGGCCGGAGCCGAAGCGGGACAGCTCCGCGACCGTCGCGCCGAACACCAGCTCCATGGAGTTGTCCGCGCAGGCCTCCGCCGCTTCCAGCTCGCGCCGCGCGGAGTCCGGCCGCAGGTCCAGGTAGTACAGGTGCGCCAGCTGCACGTGGGGCCAGGAGCAGCTGCGGGTGGTGCCTCGCGCGGCCCACTCCTCCAGGTACGCGCGAGCGCTGCCCAGGTCGTTGCGGGAGCGCGTCACGTGGCTGAGGATCTCCAGGACGGTGAACTCCATCTCCCACTCGCGCAGCTGCCGGGCGCCCGCCCACAGCACGCGCGCGTGCTGCTCCGCCTCCGTGAGGCGCTGCTGGTCCGTGTAGAAGATGGTCAGCCGGCGCTCCAGGTCCAGGCAGCGCACCGACAGCGTCGTCTCACGGCAGCGCTGGAGCGCGTTGAAGAACCGCTGCTCGGCCTTCCACCACGCCCCTTCCGCGATCTCCTGGCGCGCCTGGTCCCGCTCCGCGATGTACGTGAACCAGGGGTCGCCCATGCGGCCGACGCGCGCGACCATGTCCTGCAGGCCGGTCAGGTCGCCATTGCGGCTGCGCAGGAGCGCGCCCAGGTAGATGTCCTCGTCGCCGGACAGGCGCGCCCGGTTCAGCAGCGCCTCCGGGACGGCCTGGCCCGCGCGCAGCGTCTCCGCGTACTGGCGCGCCAGGTCCGCCCGGCGGGAGAAGTCGCGCTTCGCCACGCGCTGCACGTAGTCCGTGAGCACGCTGCCGCCCTGCACCCGGTCCAGCTCCTTCGCCAGGGGCAGCAGCGCCAGCGCGCGCTCCTTCGACGCCGCGGTGCGCACGGCGTCATAGAAGACGCCGCGCACCGCGCCCGGAAGCTGCCGGGCCGCGTCCATGGGCAGCGGCGCCTTCGGGTCCTCCACCAGGGCCAGGGCCGCGTCGCGCGCGGCCTTCCACTGGCGCTGGCGCTCCAGCGTGGCCTCGCGCAGCGACAGCGCCTGGGCGTGGGCTTCACGTCCCCAGCCCTGCTCGTTGCGCTTCGCCACCTCTTCGAACAGCTCCGACGCGCGCAGCGTCAGCCCCATCTCCCGGAACACCAGCGCGCGATTCCACAGGGCCTGCGTCAGGCCGGGCTTCGCGGTGAGCGCCGCGTCCAGCAGCCGCAGCGCGCGCTCATGGTCACCCCGGGCTAGCGCCACCGCCGCCAGGTCGCTGTCGCGCTCCGGCGAGGCCGGCAGGCGCTCCAGGAAGGAGGCCGCCTGGTTCCACTCGCCCTCCAGGGCATATGCCGCCGCGATGCCGCCCCAGTCCTCCCGGGACTCCATGCGGGCGAGCGGGCCCAGGGGCATCGGCTCGGCGGGCACCGGGCAGCCGCCCGCGGGCGCGCGCGAGCGGTAGCGGTCCGCTTCCGGGTGCGTGAGGCGGGCCTCGATGCGGGCCGCCGCCCGGCGATCCGTCCAGAAGGTGTCAGGAAGGGACTGCGGCTGCGCCCGGGGCTTCAGGGCCGCGACGCCGGCAGCCAGGAAAGGGATGGCCAGTGCCAGCGCCCAGAGACTCGTCTTCGCCGGCTTCACCATGCGGTCCCCCCGGGCATCTCCCCCCTGCCGCCCCTTCGGGCCGTTCTACACCAACCTCCGACGAACGCCGACCTGGCCCCGTCCCCTGCCTTCAGGCGTCCCATGACGCGGTGGGCAGCAAGGCGGTGGGAGAACAGGCGCATCGGATGTTTTGGGTGACACACGCACCAATAGACGGGCTGCTCGGCCGATCTTGAAAAAAGGCCCCACTTCCCACGTCAGGCGCGAGAGGGAGACAGGGCGCCGGGCCGTCCGGTTGTTGGGGGGATGACGCCCGGGGGCTCGGCTGCACGGCTGCTCTCGAAGGATGGTTTGAGCGCCCGCATCCACCTGGAATCACGCGCTTCGGCATGCCTGGGGAAGTGACGGGCGGCAGGGCCCTGTCTGGCTCAGACCCCACCAGGCGTCCCGGCGAGCGCGCGTGCGGCAGGGGGTTGGCAGGCGAGAGGAGGCGGGAAGGCTTTTTTCCCGCCGCGTGTCCTCGTGGCCCAACCCGGACCGAAAGGACCCCTGTTTGAAGCGACTCCTTCAGCTCGTTGCCGCGGCCTCCCTGATGCCTGCCCTGTCTTTCGCTGGCGTCATCTGGAAGGGCGACTTCGAGACCGGCAACACGTCCCAGTGGACGCGCCAGCAGGCCGTTGCCAACAGCCGCTTGCAGGTCGTAACGGATGTGGTGCGTGACGGCAGGTACGCCCTCAAGGCCACGGTGAAGCAAGGCGATGATCCCATCAACGCCAGCGGCAACCGCAACGAACTGCTGTACCTGACCCACGAGACGCAGGGGAAGGAGTACTACTACAAGTGGAGCACGCTCTTTCCCTCGAACTACCCGGTGCATGACTCGTGGCAGGTCATCACCCAGTGGCACCAGGAGAGCTGCTGTGGCTCGCCGCCGCTGGAGTTCTTCGTGCGCGGGGACAAGATCAACCTGCGCGTGGGCGGCAACACCACCCCCGTGCTGTGGCAGACCTCCATCGACAAGGGCAACTGGCACGACTTCGTGCTGCACGTGAAGTGGTCTTCGGACAAGAAGGCCGGCTTCGTGGAGCTGTGGCACAACGGCGAGCACGTGCTGCCGAAGACCTACGGCGCCAACCAGTTCGGCAAGGAGCTGAACTACCTGAAGATGGGGCTGTACCGCGACGCCGCCATCAAGTCCGAAGGGGCCATCTTCCACGACGGCTTCACCATGGCGACGACGCTCGAGGACGTGATGCCGCCCGCGCCCGCGCCGGTGGAGGAGCCCGCGCCCGCGCCCACGCCCGTGCCGGATGACACGACCATCCCCGCGGAGGATCCGACCCCGGTGACGGAGACGCCGGTGACGCAGACGCCGCAGCTGCCCACCACCCAGCTGCCCACCGTGGGCGGGCAGACCCCCACCCCCACGCCGGTGTCCAACAACCCCAATGGCCTGCCGGACTCGTCCGAGGGCGTGGCGGGGGGCTGCAGCGCGTCCGGCACGTCCGGCACCCTGCCCTTCGCCGGTGCCCTGCTGATGCTGGGCGCCATCGCGCTGCGTCGCCGCCGGGCCCCCGCCCGCGCGGTGGCCCGTCGCGCCAGGCGCTGACTTCCGCTCGATACCGAAGCAAGTCCCCAGGCCCGGTGCGTCTCATGACGCGCCGGGCCTTCTTGTTTTCTGGGACTTTCTTCGGCCACACAAAAATGTCGGAGAATTTAAGTAATTCTTGAATTGTTTGACCTTCGCGGCTCAGTCGGGTTTCGCTTCGGTTCCCCCGCAGCACGAAAGGCAGGACCCGATGAAGCGGACCTCCGGTCTGTTCTCCACCGCGACGGCGCTGTTCGCTGGCGCCACGTTGAGCGTCATTCCCTCGATGGCGATGGCCGCGCCTTCCCAGGCGGAAGCGGCGCTGGCGCACGACGTGTCGCCCGACCTGCTCTCCGCGATGCAGCGGGACCTGGGCCTGACGGCGGACGGCGCGAAGCAGCGGCTGGCGTCGGAGGCGGCGGCGGTGCGCGTGGAGGGTTCGCTGCGCGCGGCGCTGGGCGAGCGCTTTGGCGGCGCGTGGATGAACGCGGACGGCAGCGCGCTGGTGGTGGGCGTGACGACGGACGCGGACGCGGACGCGGTGCGCCGCGCGGGGGCGGTACCCCAGAAGGTGAAGTACACGCAGGCGGAGCTGGACGCGGTGAAGGCGCAGCTGGACCGCGACAGCCAGATGGCGGGCCGCGCCGTGCACGCCTGGTACGTGGACGTGATGACGAACAGCGTGGTGGTGCTGACGCAGGACTCCGCGCTGACGGGCGGCACGGACTTCGTCGCGAAGGCGGGCGTGAAGCACGCCGCGGTGCGGACGGTGTCGTCGCGCGAGGAGTTCAAGCCGGTGTACGACCTGCGCGGCGGTGACGCGTACTACCCGGGCAACGCGCGCTGCTCCATCGGCTTCCCGGTGGCGGGCGGCTTCGTGACGGCGGGCCACTGTGGCGGCGCGGGTACGGGCACCAGCGGCTTCAACGGCGTGGCGCAGGGCACGGTGGTGGCGGCCAGCTGGCCCGGCAACGACTACGCCTGGGTGCGCACCAACGGCTCGTGGGGGTCGCAGCCGTGGGTGAACAACTACGCGGGCGCCAACGTGCTGGTGCAGGGCTCACAGGAGGCGGGCGTCAACGCGTCCGTGTGTCGCTCGGGCTCCACCACCGGATGGCGCTGTGGCGTCATCACGGGGAAGAACGTCACGGTGAACTACTCCGCGGGCCCGGTGTACGGCCTCACGGCGTCCAGCGCGTGCGCGGAGGGCGGTGACTCCGGTGGCTCGTGGCTGTCCGGCAACCAGGCGCAGGGCGTGACGTCCGGCGCTGGCGGCAACTGCACCTCCGGCGGCAACACCGTCTTCCAGCCGCTCATCCCCATCCTGAACGCCTACGGCCTGTCGCTCACCACCACGGGTGGTGGCGGCGGCTCCGGCGGCCCCATCATCGGCCTGGCGAACAAGTGCATCGACGTGCCGAACTCCAACACCAACGACGGCACCCGCCTGCAGCTGTGGGACTGCAACGGCACCAACGCGCAGAAGTGGTCCTTCATGTCGGACGGCACCGTGCGCGCCTTCGGCAAGTGCATGGACGTGGCCTGGGGCTCCAGCGCCAACGGCACGGCCATCCAGCTGGTGAGCTGCAACGGCAACCCCGCGCAGCAGTTCATCCTCTCCGGCGCCGGTGACCTGGTGAACCCCCAGGCCAACAAGTGCGTGGACGTGTCGGGCGGCAACTCCGCCAGCGGCACCCCGCTGCAGCTCTGGGAGTGCAACGGCACCAGCGCGCAGAAGTGGCGCCGGTAGTCGTCTCCGGTAGCGCCTGAAACGAAGAAGCGCGGGCCCCAGTGCATCGGGGACCCGCGCTTTGTCGTTTCAGCGACCGCGCTTCTTCAGTGCGCGCCTTCCACCTTCACCTTGGGGTCCGCCTTCTGGAGCATGAACACCAGGATGATGGCGCAGACGAACAGCGCGGCGAGGATGAGGAAGTTCGCGTTGAAGGCCCGCACCAGCGCCTGCGCGCTGATGCGCTGACTCAACAGGCCGTAGGCGGCGCCCGTGGGATTCAGCACGCCCCTGGCTGCCATGGCGCCGGTCATCGAGGCGACCTGCTCCTGGGCCACCTGCCCGTAGACGTCCACGTGCGAGGTGATGGCGGTGACGTTGGCCTGGGTGGAGCGGCTGAGCGCGCTGCTCATCCACGCGGTGCCGATGGAGCCGCCCAGCTCGCGGGTGAGGTTGAAGAGGCCCGCCGCGTTGCCTCGCTGCTCCGGTCGCAGGTTGCTGAGCGCCATCACCGACAGCGGCACGAAGATGAAGCCCAGCGAGCAGGCGCGGATGAACACCGGGGTGATGAGGGTGATTTCATCCACGCGCGTGGCCAGGTGGCCGTTGGTCCACAGGGACAGGCTCATGCCCAGGATGCCGAAGCCAATCAGGAAGCGGCCGTCCACCTTGCCGCCGAACTTGCCGATGAGCGGCATCAGCAGGATTTGAATGGCGCTGCCCTTGAGGAAGATGAGCCCGATGTCCAACGCCTCGTAACGCATCACGGAGCCGCAGAAGAGGCTGAAGAGGAACGAGCCGGAGAACAGCGCCGTGCCCACCAGGAAGTTCACCCCCGTGGCCGCGGAGTAACTGCGGTTGCCGAACACGCGCAGGTCCACCACGGGACTGGGTGTCTCCAGTTCGTGGACGACGAAGGTGATGAGCGCGATGCCCGCGATGACCGCCAGCAGCGTGATGAGCCGGCTGTCGAACCAGTCCTCGCGGTTGCCCTCCTCCAGCACGTACTGGAGGCAGGCCATGCCCACGGCGAGCAGCGCGATGCCGTTGCGGTCCACCTTCTCCGTGGACGCTTCGAAGTGGGGCTGTTCGATGGAGCGCCACGCCATGTACGCGGCGAAGAGGCCCACCGGCACGTTGATGAGGAAGATCCAGTGCCAGCTGGCCGCTTCAATGAGGAGGCCGCCCACGGTGGGCCCCAGCAGCGGGCCCGTCACGGCGCCCAGGCCGAAGAGGGCGCCCGCCATGCCGTGCTCCTCGCGCGGGTAGCGGGCGAAGAGGATGGCCTGGGACGTGGGGATGATGGCGCCGCCACCCATGCCCTGGAGGATGCGGAAGGCCACCAGCGAGGTCAGGTTCCACGACAGGCCGCACAGCACGCTGGCTACCGTGAAGAGGATGATGGAGAACGTGAAGTACTTCCGGTAGCCAAAGCGGCGCTGGAGCCAGCCCGTCATCGGGATGACCACCACGTTGGCCATCATGTAGCCGGTGGACACCCAGGCGATCTGATCCAACGGCGTGCCGAAGCTCGCGCGGATGTCGCTCAGGGCCACGTTGACGATGGAGATGTCCAGCACGGACATCAGCGCCGCGGCCATGGCCGCGATGGTGATGCCCGCCTTGGAGCCGGTGATGACGTCTCGGCGAGCGTCCACGGTGGGTTACTCCGCCTTCCGGGTATCCACCGCCGCGGACTTCTGGGGCTCCGGCTTCGCGCCGGTGTCCACGGTGACGTAGGCGCTCATGCCCGGCTTGATGGGCAGCTCCTTCAGGTCGCCGTCGAAGCGGATGAGCACGGGGATGCGCTGCACGACCTTCACGAAGTTGCCGGACGCGTTGTCCGGCGGCAGCAGGGCGAAGCGCGCGCCGCTGGCGCCCGCGAGGCTGTCCACGTGGCCCTTGAACGCGTGGCCGCCGAACGCGTCCACCTTCAGCTCCACCGGCTGGCCCGCGCGCATCTCACCGACCTGGTCCTCCTTGAAGTTGGCCACGACCCAGATGTCGTTCTGCGGAACGACGGCCATCAGCGGGCGCTCCGGGCCCACCATCTGCCCCACCTCCACGGTGCGGCGGCTGACCACGCCGTCCACCGGGGCGCGCACCTGCGCGTAGGACACGGCGAGCTCCGAGAGCGTCAGCGCGGCGCGGGTCTGCTTGAGGCGCGCCTCGGCGAGCTTCAGCGCGGCCTGCGCGGCCTGCATCTGCACGGGCGCCGTCTCCGCGGCGGAGAGCTTGCCCTGCGCGGCCTCCAGGCCACCGGAGGAGCTCTGGATGCCGGCCTCGGTGGAGGTCAGCCGCGCGCGGGACTGGTCCAGGGCGGCCTTGGCCGTGTCATACGCGGCCTGCCGGGTGTCCAGGTCCGACTGGGACAGCGCGCCCTGCTCGCGCAGCTGCTTCACGCGGCCCAGGTCCGTCTCCGCCAGCTTGAAGCGCGCTTCGGAAGAAGCCACGTCCGCGCGGGACTGCTCCAACGCGGCCTTGGAGGAGCTGATGCCGCTGGAGGCCTGGGTGACGCCGGCGCGGGCCTGGCGCAGGTTGGCGCCCGCGTTGGCCTCCGTGAGGGTGAGCTGGGCCTGGGCGTTGGACAGCTGGGCCTCCGCGCTCATCACGTCCGCGCGAGCGACCTCCAGGCGCGCATCCAGGTCCGCGTGGTCCAGCTCCACCACCACGTCACCGGCCTTCACCGTCTGGTTGTCATGCACCAGCACGCGGGCCACCTGACCGGCCACGCGCGGCGACACGTTGGCGATACGGCCCTCCACCTGGGCGTCGTCGGTGGACTCGTGACCGTGGGTGAGCAGGAAGCGCGCGCCACCGCCCAGCACCGCCACGCCCACGAGGATGGGCAGCACCTGCCTGGCGCGGGAGCGCTTCGCGGGCTGCGCGACGGCGGGGGCATCGGTGGAGGGAGCGGCTTCCAGTGAAGGGGCGGTACGGGTCGTCATGGTTGTTGCTCGGTACAGCGTTGAAGAAGGGGTGTGGGAAGGGGCTCAGGGGTCCCGCAGGGCGGGGATGCCGGTGGACACCTTGGCGAGCAGGGCGCGAAGCGTGTCCCGCTCATCCATGCTCAAGGGAGCCATGAGCGCGGCGATGCGGCGGTAGTGGTCGGGCATCATCCCCTGGATGAATTCGCGCCCCTTCGAGGTGAGGTGCACGGAGTACATGCGCCGGTCCTCGGGGTGATCCGTGCGGGAGATGAAGCCGTCTTTCTCCAGCGTGTCCAGGAGGCCGGTGATGGTCGCGCGGCTGCAGCTCGACAGCTCCGCGAGGTCCGCGGGGCGCAGGGTGTCCCCCGCGTCCTCCGCCGCGAACAACTGCACCAGCACGACGAAGCGTCCGTGAGACACGCCGTGCCGTGCGAAGTGCGCCTCGTAGGCCCCGGTCAGTTCATTGGAGAGACGCAGCATCGTCAGACACGTCTCGATGGCGCTGGGGTCGAGCGAGGGGAAGCGCTGAGCCATCTGCTTCAGCCGCTCGTACCGGGGCACGAGCTTCATCGGCGTGGCGTTTTTCGGGCGGGTAGGGACCAAGACGAGGCGTCTAGTAAGGCCCCTAACGATTTTGCGCAAGTTGATTTCGTCGCCTGACTAAATCCTTGATTTCCCGGTCGGGGAGTGGACCGTCTGGCTACTCGACCGCCTCCACATCCGCGGCGGTGGGGCGCGTCCTCAGGAGGACGGCGGTGCGCAGCTCCGGGTGTCGCTCCTGCACGGAGCGCACGGCGCGCAGGTCGAAGGACTGCACGTCCGACCTCTGGACGAGCCCAGCTTCATGGATGAGCCGGGCGACCGCGTCGCCATGGGCTGGAGCAATGTCTGTCTTCTCTGTTGTCCGTTTGAGTTCCACATTGAAGCGCACACGGCGGGCGTTCCGGGCGCGGAGCGGGTCGCGGGCTTCATGGGCGGCGTCCGCCTGGTCCGCCGCGAAGGCGAACACCTGGCTCAGGGTGGGGACTGTGTAGGGGTCCGGGAGTCCGGTGCGGTCGGCGAACGCGACGGCCTCCGGAGAGAGCGCGCGGTCGTTCTTCTGGTCCGGACGGTCCTCCAGGAGCCGGTCGCAGACGAAGCGGGCCTGGAGCTCCGCGACGGTGAGGGTCGCGATGGAAACAGGAGCGGTCAGCGGGCTTCCATCCGCGTGGCGGCACTTCATGGGGAACAGGTTCAGGTCGTGGGAGACCACGACGACGCCGTCGGCGGTGAGGACGGTGTCCAGTTCCAGCGTGGGCATCCCGTGGTCGAGCGCGGCCTCGAAGGAGGGCAGCGTGTTCTCCGGCCGTAGGTTCCGCGCGCCCCGGTGGCCCTGCGCATCGAAGCGCTTCGGGTCGATGAGCCCGTCCGCGTCCAGCAGGTCCCCAGGGGTGCCGTCGCCGTTGGTGTCGAAGTCGCGCACCGCCTGCATCAGGAGGTCCGGCTGGTCGGTGATGATGCCGTCCACGCCGCGCTGGAGCAGGGCCTGCATCGTGGGCAGGTCGTTCACGGTCCAGACGACGACCGGGTGACCGGCGGCGTGGAGGCGCTCCAGGTCGATGCCGCCTCCGGGCTGGAGCAGCTCCGCGGAGGGCGAGCACACCGGAGCGAGCGTCCGTGCGTGCGCTCGCAAGGTGTCCATGAGGCGCAGCGTGGGGTCGTCCGCGGGTGGGCGGGAGGACGGGCCGGGCCTCGTGCATGCGCAGGCGAGGAACGCCAGGAGCACCACGGAGGCGCGGCGGGAGAAGCGCGGGTCGGATGATGTCGTGCGCATGGGCTGCCTTCCTTCCGGGTGTCAGTTAGGAAGATGTGGCCATGGATGTGAAGGATGCCACCGTGCAGGCGGCGCTGCTTCAAGCTTGTGACGACGCGGGGCTGCCCCAGTCCCTACGGGGCTGTGTGTATCCACTGCTGAGGGATCCGGAGGGCGACTGGGCTCCCTGCTGCGGCGGGGGCTGCATGCCATGCACGTCCACGCTGGCGGACGTGGCGCTGCGCACGCTGGAGCTGCTGGGCACGCCGCGACGCTCGCCGCTGCCTCCGGGGTAATCAGCGGCGCTTGTGGTCCACCAGCACCTCCGTGCGCGGAAGCGACCAGTGCATCTGGACCATCCGCCACTCGACGCCCCGGCGTTCGAAGGCGCAGGCCACGCGGATGCCCTCGAAGGTGACGGGCCTGCCGCCCGCGACCAGGGCGATGTCCATCGCGGGCACCGTGAGGCAGGCCATCGTGGAGGGCGGTGCGCCCCCGTGCCAGAGCTGCTCCGAGCGCAGCGTCACGCGGATGTCGCGCAGGCTCCCGAACTGGGTGCGGAAGGAGTGCTCCACCTGCGCCCAGCCGATGAAGTGGAGGTTGGAGTGCGTGCCCACGACCACGATGTCGTCGTCGTGCCAGAACAGCTCGGACAGGGCCTCCAGGCTGCCCCGCTCGTAGGCCTCCACGAACGCGGTGAAGCGCCGTGAGAGCTCCGCCTTCCATTCATCCCGCGTCGAGGTCATCACGCTCCCCTCCCCTTCCCGCTGTCAGCTGCTCACGGATGAGCCGCGCCACCTCCGCCACGTGGGGTTCCTCCATGACGGTGAAGTGGTTGCCGCGCACGTCGTGGGACTGGAACGAAGCGGTCGTCAGCGCCTTCCACCAGGCCGCCGCGTGCGAGTCCAGCACCGAGTCCCGCTCCGTGGCCCGCAGGTACACGAGCGGCACCGCGTGGCGTCCCGGCGCGTATGCGGCGATGGCCTCGTTGGTGGCGAGCACCACGTCGCGCAGCCGAGTGTCGAGCTCCATCGCCGTCCGCAGCCCGTCCGCCGCGCGCGGGGAGATCTCCTGGAACGCGTCGATGAGCCGGAGCACGTCTCCCACGCTCCGGATGTTCAGCCTGTGCGAGTCGTCCACCGTCACCGTGTCGATCTGGATGACCCCCGCCACGGAGTGGCCCCGCTTCAGCAGCTCGGCCGCCATCTCGTAGGCGATGACGCCGCCCGAGGAGTGGCCGCCCAGCCAGAAGGGGCCCTGGGGCTGGAAGGTCAGCAGTTCGTCCACGTACGCGCGGGCCATCGCGGACACGTCGCGGTAGAGCACTTCGCCGGGCTCCAGTCCTGACGCTCGGAACGCGTGGACCGGCGTGTCCGCGCCCAGCTGCTTCGCCAGGGGCAGGTACGTGTAGACCGTGCCCCCAATGGGCTGCACCAGGAAGAGCGGTGTCCGTCCACGCCGTCCCTCCTGGAGTTCCATCCGGAGCGGTGCCGCCTTGGTGAGTGGCCGCCCCGTACGCTCCAGCTCGTCCTGGACCGCTCGCACCCATGCGCCCAGCGTCGGGTGTTCCAGCACCGCATGCAGTGACAGGCTCACCGACAGCCGCGTCTTGAGTTCGCGGTTGAGCTGCACGACCAGGAGCGACGTGCCGCCCAGCTCGAAGAAGTGGCTGTCCGGCGTCAGCGTGTCCACGCCGAGCAGCTCCTTCCAGAGTGCTTCCATGGAGGCGTGGACCTCTTCACGGCTGAGCGGCCGGGGCTCGTTCGTGACTTCAGGCCGAGGCAGCCGTGGCGTCTTCTCCGCCAGCGAGTACCGCTTGCGCTCGAAGGGATACGTCGGCAGCACGACGCGCCTGCGCGGCCCGCTGCCGCGCACCACGTCCCAGTCCACGGGGAAGCCCGCGGACCAGAGCTGTCCCACGGCATGGAGCAGGGCCTGTTCATCACTCTCCGGTGGATGACGCCGTCCCGTAGACACTCCGAGCGTGTGCAGCACGAGCCGCTCCCGCCCTACCCGGTGGTTCAACAGCGTCAACGCTGAGAGCGTCTGTCCCGGTCCCACCTCCACGAACAACCGCTCGCGGTCCTCCAGCAGCAGCTCCAGCCCCGAGGAGAACCGGACCGTGTGCCTCAGGTGACGGGCCCAGTACGTGCGGTCGTGCGCATCGTCCGCGGTCAGCCAGGTGCCCGTGACGTTGGAGATGAGGGGAATCGCCGGGGACTTCGGGCGCATCGACCTGGCCAGGTCCGTGAGCGGTTGCATCGCGGGCTCCACGAGCGCGGAGTGGAACCCGCTCGCGTTCGGCAACCGCTTCGTCCTCACGCCCCGCTCCCGCAGCCGCGCCACGAAGTCCTCCAACACCTCCAACGCGCCGGACACCACACACTGCCCGGGTCCGTTGACCGCGGCCAGGGACAGTCCAGGTGGCAGCGCCTGCGTGAGCACGCCTTCCGACAGGGGCACGGCCAGCATGCCGGACGGTGGCAGTGCATCGCAGAGGCGGCCGCGCAGCGCGACCAGCGACACGGCCTGCTCCAGCGACAGGACGCCGGAGAGACACGCGGCGGCGTATTCCCCAAGGCTGTGGCCCAGGAGGCTCGTCGGGTGGAGACCCCAGGCACCCAGCAGCCGCGACAGCGCGTACTCCGTCGTGAAGATGGCGGCCATGCCCAGCGAGGGTGCTCGCAGTGCTTCCTCCGCCTTTGCTCCGCGCTCGTCGGTGAGCAGCACGGCACGAAGGTCGCGCTCTATCTCCGGACCGAAGAGGGCGGCGCATGCATCGAAGGCCTCGCGATACGCCGGAGCGCGCCGGTACCACGCCGCACCCATGCCCGCCTCCTGGGTGCCCGTCCCCGGGAACAGGAAGCACACTTCAGGATACGGGGACGAAGCGGGCTTCACGGGCTCGTCCCGCCGGAGCTTCGCGATGGCCTCCGCGGGTGTCTCGCACGCGATGGCGCGCCGGTATCCGAACGCCGTCCGTCCCTCCTGCAACGTGTACGCGACGTCCGCCAGGGGCTGCTCCGGATGCCGTTCCAGATGATCCGCGAGCCGCCGTGAAGCCGCGTTCAATGAATCCCCGCTCCGCGCCGAGAGCACCAGCACTTCCGCCAACGTGCTCACGTCGACGGTGGGCGCGGGGCGTGCCTCTTCGAGGACGACGTGCGCATTCGTTCCTCCAATGCCAAACGCGCTGACGCCCGCGAGACGTGGGAAACCCTCAGGCAGGGACCACGGCCGCCCTTCGCGACTCACGACGAAGGGCGAACGCTCCAGGCCCGCTTCCGGATGGGGCTGCTCGAAGTGGACGGTGCCCGGGAGGAAGCGGTGCTCCAGGGCCAGCGTCGTCTTGATCAACCCCGCCACCCCGGCCGCCGAGTCCAGGTGCCCCACGTTGCTCTTGAGCGCCCCCAGGACCACCGCGGGCTCCGACGCCTCACGGGCTCCGAAGGCGAGCCGCAGCGCCTGGACCTCCAGCGGGTCGCCCAGTGGCGTCGCCGTGCCGTGGGCTTCGACGTAGGTGATGTCACGAGCGGCAACGCCCGCGTCGGCGTGTGCTCGCGTGATGACGTCGCGCTGGCCCTCCACGCTAGGGGCGGTGAAGCCGACCTTGGCGTTTCCGTCGTTGTTGATGGCCGAGCCCCGGATGACGGCATGGATGGAGTCTCCATCCCGAAGCGCATCCTCCAGGCGCTTGAGCACCACGATGCCCACGCCGCTGGAGGGCACCGTCCCCTGCCCCTTCGCGTCGAAGGGACGGCAGTGTCCATCCGGAGAGGTGATGCCACCTGCCTCATGGAGATAACCGGACGGACCGGACGCGAAGAGGGAGATGCCTCCCGCCAGGGCCACATCGGATTCGCCCGCGCGCAGGCTCTGGCAGGCCAGGTGCACGGCCACCAGTGACGTGGAGCAAGCGGTCTGCACCGTGAGCGCGGGCCCACGCAGGCCCAGTTGATACGCCGTCGCCGTGGCGAGGAACTGCCATGGATTGCCCAGGATGGACCGGTACGCCTCCGCGGCCACGGACAGCGAACGGAAGCGCGGCATCACCTGATCCAACCAGTAGCGCGGCACTCCCGAGCCCGCGAACAGCCCCGCCTTGCCGGGCAGCCGCTTCGGGTCGTAGCCCGCCGCTTCGAGTGCCTCCCATGCGCACTCCAGGAACATGCGGAGCTGCGGATCCATCAGCCGCGCGTCCAGTGGGCTGTAGCCGAAGAAGGCTGCGTCGAAGAACTCGACGTCCTCCAGCAGCCCGGAAGCACGGACGTAGGAAGGATCGTCCAGGAGCTGGGGATCCTCGCCCGCATCGAGCAGCGTCTCCCGGCTGAACCGGGACAGGCCCTCGCGGCCCTCCACCAGCAACGTCCACAGCGCTTCGACGCTGGGTGCTCCCGGGAACCGTCCGGCCGTACCGATGATGGCGATGGGGCCAGAGGAACGTGCGAGGGTTCGCGCGGGCTCCGGCGTCACCGGTTGCACGGCAGAGTCCGCGTCCAGGTGCCGCGCGAGGGATTCGATGGTCGGGAACTGGAACAGCGTGGCCATGCTCACGCGGATGCCCAGCTCCGACGCCAGCGCGGACTGGACCCGAGTGAGCAGCAGCGAGTTCCCACCCGCGTCGAAGAACCCCTCCTGCCTGCCGACGCGTTCCACGCCGAGAATCCGGCACCAGATGCGCTCCAATGCCTTCTCACGCTCCGTGGACGCGGGCGCTTCGGGAGCAGCCTGGGCATTGCCGGAAGGCAACGGCAGCGCGTCGCGGTTGAGCTTCCCTGTCGGCCCCATCGGAAACGCCTCCAGCAACACCCACTCCCGGGGAACCATGTGCGGCGGAAGTGTTTCACCCAGCGATTCCTTGAACGCAGGTGTCAGCAGACGTGACGCCGAGGCGGCATCCCGGGGGATGACGTAGCCCACCAGGTGCCGCTCTCCCGCGAGCAGCCGGGGTTCGACCACGGCGTCCCGGACATCCGGGTGCTTGCGCAACGCGGCCTCGATCTCGCCCAGCTCGATACGGAAGCCGCGCAGCTTGAGCTGGCGGTCGGAGCGCCCGTGGAAGTCGATGCCGCCGTCCGGGCGATGACTGGCGATGTCTCCGCTCTTGTAGAGGCGCGCGCCCGGTTCGGAGCTGAAGGGATGCGGGATGAACCGCTCCGCGTCGAGTTCGGGGCGGTGCAGGTATCCGTGCGCCAGCCCCTTGCCTCCGATGTAGAGCGCGCCACGCACGCCTACGGGGACCGGCATCAGGGTTTCATCCAGCAGGTAGACCTCGTAACCGGAGAGGGGTGTCCCGATGGGGTACGGGCCCTCGCCGGCCATGCACTCCACGGTCGTCGTGAAGACCGTGGCCTCGGTGGGCCCGTAGACCTGGATGAACCGGCGGCCCGGAGCCCACGTGTCCACGAGCCGCGCGGGAAGCTCCTCGCCTCCAATCGCGAGCGTCTTCAGGTCCGGAAGCGCCCGCCACGCCATGGAGCCCAGCGCAGACGGCGTGAACATCGCGGTGTGGATGCGCTGGGTCTCCAGGAAGTCCGCCAGCTCCTCACCGGCGGCCACGTCCTCCTGGGCCATGAGGTACAGCGTGGCGCCGGAGGAGAGCGTCGGGAAGATCTCCGCGACGGAGAAGTCGAAGCCATACCGCGCGCACTGCGCCACGCGCTGTCCCGGTGCGAAGCCGAAGTCCCAGGCCACGGTCTCCGTCAGGTGCGCCGCGCTCCGGTGGCTGATGCACACGCCCTTGGGCTGCCCCGTCGAGCCGGAGGTGTAGATGACATACGCGAGGTCATCCCCGGTGACGTGGACCCGTGGCGTGTCCTCCGGACCGCCGCGCACCTGCTCCAGCGCGACCACCGGGACGCCCACACCGTCCATGAGCGCGAGCGTCGTCTCCTGCGCGAGGATGAGCCTCAGCCCCGCGTCCCGCACCGTGAACTCCAGCCGTGCCCTGGGATAGGCGGGGTCCAGCGGCACGTAGGCCGCGCCCGACTTCAATGTCGCCAGCAGGGCGATGATCAGCTCGAAGGAGCGCTGGACACAGACGCCCACGAAGTCTCCAGGCCGGACGCCCTGGGAGATGAGGTGATGGGCCAGCCGGTTCGCTTCCGCGTTCAGCGTCCGGTAGCTCAGGGACCGTCCCTGGAAGACGAGGGCCGGCGCGTCTGGCGTGCGCACCACCTGTGCTTCGAACAGGGGGTGCAGACAATCCGCGTGCGACACGTCCCGCACGGGTCCATGAGCCCAGGCGAGCACTTGTGATTGCTCCGCCTCCGAGAGCAGCGGCAACGCCAAGACCCGTTGCTCCGGGTCCTGTGCTGCCTCGCGCAGCAGCGTCACGAAGTGCTGACCCAGCTGGTGGATCATCCAGGGCTCGAAGACGTCCAGCGCGTACTCCCACCGCACGGACATGCCGTCGGGCCGCTCATCCAGTTCGATGGAGAGGTCGAGCTTCGACGTCCCTGTGTCGACGTCGTGGGGCGCCACCCGCCAGTCCGACGCCGGCACCGCGATGCGCGGCTCCAGCGTGCAGCTCACCTGGAACAACGGGTTGGCGCCAGGGATGCGCGCCGGGTTCACCGCCTCCACGATGCGCACGAGCGGCGCGTCCTGATGTTCGAGCGCCTCCAGGCAGACGCGGCGCACCTGCGCCAACAGCCCCCGGATGGTCAGCCCCTCGGAGAAGCGCAGCCGCAGCGGCAGCAGGTTCACGAAGTGCCCGGAGATGGCCCGAGACTCCGCGCGGCTCCGCCCGGAGAAGGCACCGCCGACGATGAGGTCCTCCGCCCCCGAGTAGCGGTGCAGCAGCGCGCCGAACACGGACAGCATCGTCATGAAGAGCGAGGAGTCCTCTCCACGTCCCAGCGCCTTCACGGACTCCAGCAGGTCTCCGGGGATTCGCACGACGTGCTTGGCCCCGCGGAAGCTCGGGACCTGGGGGCGGGGATGCTGCATGGGGAGTTCCAGGTGCGGAGCCCCCGCGAGCGTCTGCTTCCACCAGTCCAGGTGCGATGCGATGGCCTCTTGGTAGCGGGCCCCCTGCTGCCAGACAGCGGCGTCGCCGTACTGGAGCGGCAGTGGCGGCAGCGAAGGTGCCTCCGTCAGGTAGAACCCGTGCAGTTCCTGGAGGAACGCCGCCATCGTGAAGCCATCCACGATGAGGTGATGCATCACCAGGGCGAGGCGGCTCTCCGCCGCGCTCAATCGCATCCACGTCGCACGTAACAGCGGCCCGTGCTCCAGGTCGAAGGACTCACGCGCCTCCTGGGTGGCCAACTGCAATGCCTTCGCGCTCCGCAGGCTTCCGGGCACAGCGTGCAGGTCCACACGTCGCAGGTGGAACTGCATGTCCGGATGCACGCGCTGGAACGGACCGTCCGGAGTGGAGCCGAAGGTCGTCCGCAGCACTTCATGCCGGGCGATGAGTGACCGGAACGCGCGCTCCAGCGCTTCGGGCTGGAGGTCACCGGGCAGATACAGCGTGAAGGGCTCGTTGTAGACGGCGCTCCGGGGTGCCAGCTGCTCCAGGAGCCACAGTTGCCGCTGGGAATCAGACAGGGGCAGGGGCTGTGTCCGGTCCACCGGGACGATGGGGGGTACATCGATGCTTCGCATCGTTCCCCGCGCCGCTTCCACCGACCGCGCCAGCTCCGCGATGTTCGGACTGTCGAAGAGCGTCCGCACGGGCAGACGGACCGACACCGCCTGCTCCAGCCGCTCAATGAAACGGATCGCGAGCAGCGAGTCCCCGCCTGACTCCATGAAGCGGTCCTGCGTTCCCGCCTGCTGCGTCCCCAGGACCTCCGACCAGACGCGAGCAATCTCCTGCTCCAGCAGCGTGCGCGGTGTCTCCCCCTCCCCCGAACCAAAGCGCGGCACTGGAAGCCGCGAGGGGTCCACCTTGCCGCTGGCGTTGAGCGGCATGTGCTCCAGCGCCATGACCGCATGGGGAAGCATGAAGTCCGGCAGCTTCGTCCCCAGATACGCGCGCAGCTCCGCGTCCTCCACCCCGCGCGGTGAGACATACGCGACGAGCCGCTTGTCGCCCGGGGAGACCTCGTGCACTCGGACCACGGCGTCACCGACTCGCGGGTGGGTGCGCAGGACGCTCTCGATCTCCGCCAGCTCGACTCGCGCGCCGCGAATCTTCACCTGGTGGTCCACCCGCCCCAGGAACTCCAGGTTGCCATCCTGGAGCCACCGCGCCCGGTCTCCCGTCCGGTACATCCGCGCCCCGGGCACGTCGCTGAACGGATCCGGCAGGAACCGCTCGCCGGTGAGGACGGGGCGGTTCAGGTAGCCCCGCGCGAGCCCCTCTCCGCCCAGGTACAGCTCCCCCACTTCGCCCACGGACAGCGGCTTCCCCGCGTCGTCCAGAACATGCAACTGGAGCCGAGCGAGCGGTCTGCCGATGGGAATGGACACGCCCGGCTCCGGAGGCGCGAGGAGCTCATACGCCGTCGCGGAGGTGGTGCACTCCGTGGGGCCATAGCTGTTGAGCAGCCGCTGGGGCTTTCCCTTCGCCATGACTCGCGCCACCCACTTGGGGTCCAGCACGTCGCCGCCCACCATCAGGACACGGAGCCCACCGAACGCATCCGGGATGGCGGCGGCCAGTTGATGGAACAGCGACGTGCTCAGCACCGCGGCGGAGATGGCATCCCGCTGGAGCTTCGCCGCGAGGAGCGGAGGCGACAGCAGGGTATCCCGTGAAACCAGACACAACGTCGCGCCGTTCAGCAGCGCGCCCCAGACCTCCAGCGTCGAGGCATCGAAGGCATACGAAGCGGCCTGGAGGACTCGGTCCTCGCGCCGGAAGCCCATGAAGCCTTCGTCCAGCACCAGCCGCGCCACGCCCCGGTGCGGGATGCACACACCCTTGGGCCTGCCCGTGGAGCCGGACGTGTAGAGCACATACGCCAGCGAGTCCGGCCCCGCTCCGCTCGTCACGTTCACGGCATCCTGCGCCTCCAGAGGTTCATCCGAAGAGGGAGGCTCGACGGCGTGCCCATGGAAGCGCAGCCCCTGGACCGCCTCACGCCGTCCGACGAGGACCCGCACCCCGGAGTCCGCCACCATCGCGGCGAGCCGCTCCGGAGGATGACTCGGGTCCAGAGGGAGATAGGCGCCTCCTGCCTTCAGGATGCCCAGCAATCCCACCACTGTTTCCGGTGTGCGCTCGGCGAGGATGCCCACGGGCTGGTCGAGCCCCACACCGAGCGCCTGGAGCCGCCGCGCCAGCCGGTTCGCGCGCCGGTTGAGCGTGTCATAGCGGAGCACACCGCCGTCAGAATGCAGCGCCACGGCCTCGGGTGTGTTTCGTGCGTGCGCTTCAAAAAGCGTGGCGATGCCCAGACGCGGGTGCGCGGAGATGGAATTCATGATGAGTCATTGCCCCCCACTTTCTCAACGCACTGCCCCGGGAACCTTCGCCGTGGCCCCGGCATGCCGTACGCTAGAGCGCCGATCAGGTTACGGCGAGGGAGCAGGCAGGCGATAGGGGATCGACGCGGGCTGGGGTCGCGTGCATAGGTCGCCACCTTCGGAGGTGGCTCATGGAACGCTGGAAGCCGACTGTGGAGC
>NZ_RAWR01000121.1:0-31218 GCF_003986945.1 Corallococcus sp. AB018
AGGCGGCACCGTGGCGAACGAGCCCGAGGGCGGGCGCGCCCCCGAAACGGAGGGGGGCATCATCGCCGCGAAGTTGCTGCCGGACACCGTCCGCGGGGGCGCGGCGGCCGGCGGAGGCGTCGTCGGGACGCGAGCGGCCGGGGCCGGGGGCGCGTCGGGGGCGCGCGTCGGCTCCTGGCGGCTGAGGGCGTTGTGGGCGTCCGTGAGGCGCTTGAAGATGCGCTCCAGCCGGGCGCGGAAGCTGCCCAGGTTCTTGCCGAAGTAGCGGTCCGGGTGGAAGCGGCGGGACGCGTTGTAATACGCCTGCTTCACCTCCTGGGGACTCGCGCCCCGGGCCACGCCCAGCACCGCGTGGTGGTCCATCCTCTCCAGCGAGCGCTCCATCTCGATGATGTCGCGCTTCTGGTCGGGATCCAGGTCCACCTCCTCCGCCATGGAGGCATCCACCGCCGGGGCGGCGGACGGGGCGCGCTGCACCACCCGGGCGGGCACGATGGCCCCCTTGGCGCGCAGCGCCAGCAGCACGGCGATGGTGCGTGCCTCGCCCAGCGAGGAGCGGGACAGCACGGCGTCGATGCGTTCGACGCGGCCCACCAATGCCAGCACGGAGCCCTCCTCGGGGCTGAGCTGGATACGGGCCGGGTCCAGGTGGGGCACCGTGGCGATGTGGTCGGTCCTGCCCCCCAGGCCGACGATGGGGATGGGCGCGCTCAAGGTGTCAGTTCCGCAGGCTGGCGAATCCCCAAGTGTAGGTGTCCGGGAAGCAGGGCGTCAAACCTCCCGGCACCGCCAAACCGCTCCCCCTTCTACAGCGTGGGGAGGACACGCTGGAGGATGCCCAGCGCTTCGTCCAGTTCGTTCCGGGTGATGATGAGGGGCGGGGCGAACCGGAGCGTCACGTCCCCGGCGGAGTTCACCAGCATCCCGGCATCGCGCAGCTTCGCGATGACGGGGGCGACCTCCCGGTCCAGCTCCACGCCCAAGAGCAGCCCCTGCCCGCGCACGGCCTTGATGCGGCCTTCCGGCAGCGCGGCCTGGAGCGCGCGTGCGCCAGCGAGGAAGTACTCCCCCTTGGCCTGCACCTCTTCCAGGAATCCGGGCTGACGCATCAGGCGCAGCACCACGTTGCCCGCGGCGGCGGACACCAGGTTGCCGCCGAAGGTGGAGCCGTGGGTGCCCGCGGAGAGGCTGACCGCCAGCTCCTCGCGGCAGAGCATGGCGCCCATGGGCAGCCCGTTGCCCAGCGCCTTGGCGATGCTGATGGCGTCCGGCCGGATGCCGTGGTGCATGAAGCCGAAGGGCTGGCCGGTGCGGCCCATGCCCGTCTGGACCTCGTCCACGAGCAGGAGCAGACCCTTCTCGTCACAGAGGGCGCGCAGGCCCTGGAAATAGCCCGGGGGCGCCATGCGCACCCCGCCCTCGCCCTGGATGGGCTCCACCAGGATGGCGGCGGTGGACGGCCCCACGGCGCGGCGCACCGCCTCCAGGTCGCCGAACGGCAGGTGCCGGAAGCCCTGGGGCAGCGGCTCGAAGCCTGCGTGGTACTTCGGCTGGCCGGTGGCGGTGACGGTGGCCAGCGTGCGGCCGTGGAAGCTCTTCTCGAAGGTGAGGATCTCGAAGCGCTCGGGCTGTCCCCGGTCCTTCATCACCTTGCGGGTCAGCTTGATGAGGGCCTCGTTGGCCTCCGCGCCGGAATTGCAGAAGAACGCGCGCGGCAGGCCCGCCCACTCGGTGAGCTGCGCGGCCAGGTCGATCTGCGGCTGCGAGTAGAAGACGTTGGAGACGTGCCACAGCGTGTCCAGCTGCGCCTTGGCCGCCGCGACCACCTCCGGGTGGCAGTGGCCCAGGGCGCATACGGCGATGCCGCCAATGCAATCCAGGTACTCCTTGCCATCCGCGTCCCACACCCGCGTCCCCTGCCCGCGCACCAGGGCAATGGGTTGCTGCTTGTAGTTCTGCAGCAGGTGCTGCTTCGCCTTCTGGATGAGGTTCTCGTTACCAGGGGCGGATGCTGGGGACGGCGGCGTTTGCAAGGGGGTGTACCTCTCTCTTCCTGACGACGCGGTGTGGCGACGCGGCGGACCCTAGCGCGCTAGAGGATGTAGCGCGACAAGTCCTCGTCCTGGACGATGGCGGCCAGGCGCTCGCGCACATAAGCGGCGTCCACCTGGAAATCGCGAGGTCCCATTTCGCTGGCGGTGAACGACACGTCGTCCAGCAAGCGCTCCAGCACGGTGTGCAGCCGCCGGGCGCCGATGTTCTGCGTGCGCTCGTTGGCCTGCTGGGCGATGCGGGCGAGCTCCGCCACCGCATCGTCCGTGAAGGACAGCCGCACGCCCTCCGTGGCGAGCAGCGCGGTGTACTGGCGCAAGAGCGAGTTCTTCGGCTCGCGAAGAATTCGCACCAGATCGTCGCCGGACAGCGGCTCCAGTTCCACGCGGATGGGGAAGCGGCCCTGGAGCTCCGGGATGAGGTCCGCCGGCTTGGAGACGTGGAAGGCGCCCGCGGCGATGAAGAGCATGTGGTCCGTCTTCACCTGGCCGTACTTGGTGTTGACGGCCGAGCCCTCCACGATGGGGAGGATGTCGCGCTGCACGCCCTCGCGCGAGACGTCCGGGCCCCCGCCGCCCTTGCCGCCCTCGCGGCTGGCGATCTTGTCGATTTCGTCGATGAAGACGATGCCGCTGGACTCGGCGCGCGCCACGGCCTCGCGCTGGACGCGGTCCGGATCCACCAGCTTCTGCGCCTCTTCCGCGCGCAGCACCTGGAGCGCCTCCGGCACGCGCAGCTTGCGCTTCCGGGTGTTCTTCATGCCCGGCATGTTCTTGAACAGGTCCTGGAGGTTGACGCCAATCTCCTCCATGCCCTGGCCGCTGAAGTTGCGCATGAACGTGGGGGAGCTCTCGTTCGTCTCCACCTCCACGGTCTGATCATCCAGCGTGCCGGCGCGCAGCTGGGCGCGCAGCTTCTCCCGCTCGTTCTCGCCCAGCGGCGAGGGCGCGGGGGTCGGAGGAGGCGAGAAGCCGAACGGCGGAGAGGACGGCGTGCGCGTCTGCCCGCCGTTCTTGATGAGCTCCATCAGCCGGTCCTCCGCCAGCTCCTCCGCGCGCGGCTTGACCTTCTCCGTCTCCTCCTCGCGGACCAGCGCGATGGCGGCCTCGACGAGGTCGCGGATCATCGACTCGACGTCGCGGCCCACGTAGCCCACTTCGGTGAACTTGCTGGCCTCCACCTTGACGAAGGGGGCCTGGGACAGCTTCGCCAGGCGGCGGGCGATCTCCGTCTTCCCCACGCCGGTGGGGCCGATCATGATGATGTTCTTCGGGTAGATTTCATCCCGCAGGTCGTCCGTCACCTGCTGGCGGCGCCACCTGTTGCGCAGCGCGATGGCGACGGCGCGCTTGGCGTCGTTCTGCCCGACGATGTAACGGTCCAGCTCGCTGACGACCTCGCGAGGCGTGAAGGCGGACAACTTGCGCGACTCGGCCACGGGGCGGTCCTCTCAGAGCTCTTCGTAGGTGACGTTGGCGTTGGTGTAGACGCAGATGTCCGCGGCGATGGCCATGGCCTGCGTGCAGATGTCGCGGGCGGACAGCGGCGAGTGCGCCTGGAGGGCGCGCGCGGCGGCCAGGGCGTAGTGGCCCCCGCTGCCCACGGCGGCGATGCCGTGGTCCGGTTCAATGACGTCGCCGGCGCCGGACAGGATGAAGGTCTTCTCCTTGTCCGCGACGATGAGCAGCGCTTCCAGGCGGCGGAGGAAGCGGTCGGTGCGCCAGTCCTTGCCCAGCTCCACGCAGGCGCGGGCCAGGTTCTTCTGGTGCTCCTTGAGCTTGGCCTCGAAGCGCTCGAAGAGGGTGAAGGCGTCCGCGGTGCTGCCCGCGAAGCCGGCGAGCACCTGCCCCTCGCCGAGCTTGCGCACCTTGCGCGCCGTGTTCTTCATGATGGTCTTGTCGAGGCTGACCTGGCCGTCGCCCGCGATGACGACCTTCCCGTCGCGACGGACGCAGAGGATGGTGGTTCCGTGGAACATGACTGGGGGTTTAACAAGACCACCCGGCCGCGACCCACAAAAACCGCGCGGCTGTCCGCTCCCTCACCCTGCGAAGGCGCTCAGGTCGCGGTCGCTTTCATCCAGCGGCCCACGAGCTTAATCAGGGCGGCCTTCTTCGCTTTCACCGTCTTCGCGTCCGGCAGCGTCACCACACCCCGGTCCTTCGCCAGCCACTCCACCAGCCCGGAGTCGTCCTCGAAGGCGAAGCCCGCCGCGTCCTTCACGTTCGTCACGCGCGCGGGTGCGCGGAGTCGTAGACCTCCTGCAGCTGTTCGAAGGTCACGTGGGTGTACTTCTGCGTGGTGGACAGGCTCGCGTGGCCCAGCAGCTCCTGGATGCTGCGGATGTCCGCGCCACCGCCCAAGAGGTGCGTGGCGAACGAGTGGCGCATCGCGTGCGGGCTCACCTTGCGCGCCAGGGCCAGCTTGAGCACGTACGCGTCCAGGTGCCTCGCGATGCTCCGAGCCGTCAGCCGGCCGCCCTTGAAGTTGAGGAAGAGCGCATCCGGATCCTGGCCCTCGCGCACCTCGGCCAGCAGCTCGCCGCGCCGCGCGAGGTACGCCTCCAGGGAACGGATGGCCTTCGCGTTGAGCGGCACCAGCCGCTCCTTGCTGCCCTTGCCCATCACCCGGACGATGCGGCTGCTGCGCTCCACGCCCAGCAGGTCCAGGCCGCACAGCTCGCTGATGCGCAGGCCGCCGCCGTAGAGCATCTCCAGGATGGCCTTGTCGCGAAGCCCCAGCACCGTCTTCACGTCCGGCATGTCGAGGATGGCGAACACCTCCTCCACCGGCAGCACCTTGGGCAGCGACTTCGGCAGCTTGGGGCTCTTCACCAGCTTCGCGGGGCTGGCGGACAGCAGCTTCTGGCGCACCAGGTACTTGTAGAACGACTTGATGCTGGCCAGCCGCCGCGCGCGGCTCGACGGTGCGTGGTCCACCGCGAGCGTGCCCAGGTAGCCGCGGATGGCCGCGTGCGTGCCCGCGAGCAGCGACAGCTTCATCCGCTCCACGAGGTAGCGCTCATAGTCCACCAGGTCGATGAGGTAGTTGCGCACCGTGTGAGGGGACGCGCCCTTCTCGCCTTCGAGGTGGACCTTGAACTGCTCCAGCAGCGGGGACAGGGTCGACATGGTCGGGGAAGCCTAGGGGCCTCCCCGAGCCTCGCAAGATTCGTGTCGGTCCGCGAGCCCCGCCCTACTTCGCGGGCGCCGGAGCGGGGGCGACTGGCACCACGGGAATGGCCCCCGCCGGCAGCTCGGGCGGCACCAGCTTGGGCAGGAGCACGCGGCAGGCGTCCTCGGACAGCCAGTGGTACGTGCACAGCCACTCCGTGACGGGCACGCGCACCTGCCAGCCCAGCACGAAGAGGATGACCAGCGTGAGCCCGATGCGGGCCCCCATCGACATGCTCTCGGTCTCGTCGTCGTCCTGCGTGTGGCGCAGCGCCCCGCGCACCAGGTCCGCGTGGTCCACGCGCGCGTTGCTCGGCAGCTTCGGCTTGCGGGTGATGAGCGTCGCCACGCCGCGCGTGAGCATCAGCCGGTCGTTGAGCGCCCAGCCGGAGCCCTCCAGCAGCAGCGCCAGGTTGCGCCGGCGCAGCTTCAGCCACCCGAGCAAGCCCGCGGGCGCCATCACCACGATGGCCAGGATGGTCGCCGCGGTGATGACGTCCACCAGCGTGAGCGACTTCACCTGCGTGAGGATGAACGCCAGCGAAGAGCCCAGCGCCGCGAACGCGATGCCGCCCGCCGCGAGCACCCCCGCGATGCCGCCTCCCGAGGGAGCCGCCGCGGGCGCAGCGGCCGCCGGGGCTGGAGCCGCCGTGGGTGGAGGCGCGGTCACCGTCTGCTTGTAGCCGGACTCCAGCGATGAATCGAAGTCCTTCTCCCCGGACGCGGCCAGCCCCTCCACCTTGCTGGTGATGAACGCGCCAATGCGCATGAACGGCATGGTCATCGACTCCCAGAGCGACACGGGCTGGCGGATGACCTGCGTGACGATGGCGTCGCTCTCCTTGCCGTCCACGTCGTAGAACACGCCACGCTTGCCCACGACGAGCTCCGTGCTGCGGCCCGCGGTGACGGGCACCGCCACCTCGTAGCCATCCGTCGCGTCGCGGGGCAGCACCTTCACGTAGAGGATGCAGGTGGTCCCCTGCCCCGTCAGCGCCGCGTGCGCCGCGCGGTCCGTCACCAGCACGGACAGCGTGTACTTGCGCCCCGCCAGGATGAGCGTGCCCCGCTCCATCAGCGCCCGCCGCTTGGGCAGGTACAGGTTGGGCATGCTGATGAAGTTGTTGGCGAACTGCAGCAGCCAGCGCTGGTACAGCACCAACCGCTCCAGCTCCGCGATGACGTCCAGCGTGGGCTTGAGCGACAGGTCCTCGCGGCTCACCGCCTCCAGCGCGTCCAGTTCCTCATCCGACACCGTGCCCAGCGTGTCCGCCACCGCGTGCAGGGGGCTCGCGTCGCGCTTCGCCTGCCAGCCGAGGATGGCCTCCGCCTTCGAGGACAGCTCGCGCCAGGCCGTGTCCGTCAGCTTCACGCCGTCGCCCAGCAGCGGCGTCGCCACCTCCTGGTGGAAGGCTTCCAGCTTCTCGTAGCCGGCGCCGCGGTACAGCCGCGCCCACACCAGCACGCCGCTCGGGTCTGGGGGCGCGATGGGCAGCTCGTTCGCGGCCTTGCCCATGGCGCCCAGGTCACCCAGCGCACCCTCCACCCGGTCCGCGCGCAGGCGCAGGCTGGCGGCGGCCTCCGGCTGCGCGGCCACCAGCCGGCACTGCACGAAGTAGCCGTCCAGCAGCGGCGCCACATCGTGCACGCGCTTCGCCTGCTCCAGGCTCGCCGTGCCCCAAGTGAACACGGCATCCCGGCCGCCCAGGTGCGCGAGCAGGGCCGTGCGCTCGTCCCGGAAGCGCTTCACCAGGCCCACGTCCACGCCCGCCAGGCCCGCGCGGTTCGTCACCTGCGGGAACGCCGCGATGATGGACTGGGCCAGGGGCCGCAGTCGCTCCGGCAGCGACACCGGCGCGATGAGGCCGTCGCCGTTCTTGCCCGCGTCGCGCAGCGCCTTGTCACTGGTGCGCAGCTGCTCCAGCGACAGGCGCGTGGTATCCGGCGCGTTGAGCGTGCGCAGCACCAGCTCCGCCGCGCCCTTGAGGTTGGATGCCGTATCGGAGAGCGCCGAAAGCTCCAGCACGTCGCTGCCCGCGTCCGCGCCCTTGCGGTCCGTCAGCCGCGCCGCCGTCCAATCCACCGCGCCGCGCAGTTCCTCCACGCGGATGCGGCGGTTGCCGTCCGCGTCCATCAGCGTCAGGAAGCGCGGATCACACGCGATGCCCTCCATGGGGCACGCGAGCGCCATCCATTGCGTCGCGGGGATCCTCACCGCCTCGGTGAGGGTGTTGAAATCGGGGATGTCGACCTGGAGCGAGCCGCCATAGCGGCGATAGACGAGCTGTGCCATTCGGCGCGAGAAGACAGCACACCCTGTCCGGGTGTGCACGCCTCAACATCAGGTCGCGCCCAGGCAGGAAGGCCCCGGCGGCCTCCCTGCCCTGGGTCACCCGCTACTGCGCGGTGGCGACGGCGCTGTAGACGCCGGGATTCTGCCCCTGGCCGATGATGTAGACGGCTCGCGCGTCATCCTTGCCCGCGAAGTACACGGGCACCTGCACGCCCTGGTCTAGCGTCTTCCGCGCCCCCGACTTCACGTCGTAGACGGCCACGTCGTAGGTGTCCGCGTCCATGCGCGCGTACGTCGCGAGCACGCGGGCACCGTCCTCGGAGATCTTGTAGCTGAAGATGCCCTGCATCCACGTCTTCGCCTCGGCCTGCTTCTCGTTCAGGTCCACGGCCTTGAAGTCGCACGCGCGGCCGTTGCGGATGCAGTTGGTGCGGAACACCACCGCGCTGTTGTTCGGCGCGAAGCCGTAGCCGAACACGCCCGGCTGCACCTTCTCCGCCTTCTCCTGGCCCAGCGCGTACAGCATCAGGTCCACGGAGAACACCGGCTTCACGAAGCGCGACAGGAACGCCACGTAGCGGCTGTCCGAGCCCCACACGAAGTTGGGCACCCGGTCCCCCACGCGCTTGGGCGCGCCGTCCGGCAGCGACGCCACGCCCAGGGCGCCCGCGCGCGACGGCTGATCATACTTCTCCAGGAAGGCCACCGCCTTGGAGTCCGGCGCGAACGCCATCTCCTCCACCGCCTCACCCACCTTGCGCCCCGCGCCTCCGGACGCCGGGCCCACGTGCAGGTCGCCCAGCTGCTCCGGCTTGCCGTTCTCCGTGCGCGCCAGCCACTGGCCATCCGGCGAGAAGCCGAACGCCTTCGTCCCCGTGGCCAGCTTCGTGCCCTTCAGCGCGGGCACGTCCGCGAGGAACAGGTCATACATCCCGCGCACGGCCTCGCTGCGCACCTGGTAGGCCACGTGCTTGCCGTCGGAGGACACCTGGTAGTCGCCCACCTGATCCGCCAGCTTGCGCGGCGCTTCCGTGGAGCCCACCGTCACCGCCGCCAGCCCGCCCGCCGCTGACAGCCGGCGCTTGAAGAGCAGCGTCTTGCCGTCCGGGGTGAACTGCGCGGTGCTCACCTCGCCCGCCACGTCCTGGAACGGCCCCTGCGGAAGCTTGCCCAGCTTCAGCGTGCCCGCGTCCACGAAGGCCACGCTCACGCCGTCCGGGGACGGCAGCAGGTAGCTCACCGCCGTGCCCAGCTTCACCGGCTCCGCGCCCGCGTCCGTGAGCGACAGCACGTTCAACTCGCCGGACTGCGAGGCCGGGTTGTAGCCCGTCACGTACAGCAGGTGCTTCGAGTCCTGGGAGAACAGCAGGCTGCCCGGCACGTTCGTCACGCCGTCGCCCAGCGCGCGCGACTTCCCGCCCGCCGTCGGCACGACGTGCAGCGAGCCCACCAGCATCTGCGGCGGAATGCCATCCAGCCGGGGCTTCTGCCCGTTGAGCAGGAATGTGGCGAACTGCCCGTCCGGAGACAGGCGCAGATCCGCCGCGCGTCCCGCCGCGAGCAACTGCCCCTGCCCGCCCACCACCGCGCTGCCCTTCGCCGCGCTGCGGACCGTGTCCCCCTGCGCGGCGCTGCGCTGGGAGGGCGCGGCGTTGTCCTCGCCCTTCTTGCACCCCGACACCGCCAGCAGGGCCAACAGGCCCACCATCCCGGTTCGCATCATGCGCTCGTCTGTCCTTCCGTCTGGGCGACAACGCCCGCGAGTGGCAGCCAGGCCGCCAGGTCCTGCTTCGCCCGCGCCGAGTAGGCCGCGCGCTTGTCCGCCTTCTTCATCCGCCCGGACAGCGGCGGGAACAGGCCGTAGATGACGTTGGTGGGCTGGTGCGGGTGATCCGGCGGGTGCGCTTCCCCGGTGAGGTGTCGGTACAGCGACCCCAGCGCCGTCGTGGCCGGGGGCGGCACGAACGCGGTGCCCGTCAGCCGCGCGTGCACCGCCAGCGCCACCATGTAGCCGCACGCCGCGCTCTCCACGTAGCCCTCCACGCCCGTCACCTGTCCCGCGAAGAACACCCGCCGCTCCGTCTTCAACGACAGGTCCTCCGCCAGCAGGCGGGGCGAGTCGATGAACGTGTTGCGGTGGATCTGCCCCATCCGCAGGAACTCCGCATTCTGGAGGCCCGGGATGCACGTGCTGAAGATGCGCTTCTGTTCACCCCAGGTCAGACGCGTCTGGAAGCCCACCATGTTCCACGCCGTGCCCGCCCGGTCCTCCATGCGCAACTGCACCACCGCGTACGGGTCCGTCCCCGTGCGAGGGTCCTTCAAGCCCACGGGCTTCATGGGCCCGTAGGCCAGCGTTTCGTCGCCTCGCTCCGCCATCACCTCGATGGGCAGACACCCTTCGAAGTACTTCGGTTCCTCGAAGCTGTGCGGCACCACCTTCTGGCCCGCCTTCACCTCGGTCACGAAGCGGTAGTACTCGTCCTTCGTCATGGGGAGGTTGAGGTAGTCATCCCCGCCGCCCTTGCCGTAGCGGCTCTGGCGGAACGCGATGTCCATGTCGATGGAGTCTCCCGACAGGATGGGCGCGATGGAGTCGTAGAAGTAGAGCTTCGTGCCCACGTGGCGCTCCAGGTCCACCGTGAGCGCCTCCGACGTCAGCGGCCCCGTGGCCACCACCACCACGCCGTCCTCCGGAAGCCTCTCCACCTCGCCGCCGACAATCTCCACGCCCGCGCCGGACACCAGCCGGGTGGTGATTTCGCGCGAGAAGCCCTCGCGCTCCACCGCCAGCGCGTCGCCCGCGGGCACGCGGTGCAGGTCCGCGCTGGAGAGCACCAGCGAACCCAGCGCGCGCAGCTCCGCGTGCAGCAGGCCAATGGCGCTCTCCGGGTTGTCCGAGCGCAGCGAGTTGCTGCACACCAGCTCCGCGAGCGTGTCCGACTTGTGCGCCGGGGAGCGCTTGTGCGGCTTCATCTCGCGCAGCACCACCGGCACGCCACGCCGCGCCAGCTGATACGCGCACTCCGTCCCCGCCAGGCCGCCACCAATCACCGTCACCCGCTGCTGCTTCGCGTCCGACATGCATGCCTCCGGGCCCCCGCACCGGGGCCCCAAAGGGCCCTGTTAGCAGAGAGGCCACTCCCTTTCACGTCCGCCCGCCTGCCCCACGTCCCACCATGCGTGCGGAACGGGAGGTGAGGTTTCCCCACCTGGGATCCAACCCTAGGTTTCTCGCGGTCTTCGCTCGGGACGGGAAGCGTCCGAGCGAGCGCCCTACAACCTCGAATCTGGGATGGGAGTGACGCAGCCATGAGCCGAGCCAACGACTTGTTGAAGATCCGGGGCCTGTTGCAGGAGCGTCGCAGGACGACCGAGACCGCCCAGGCGGGGGCCCGCCGGGAGCTGGCCGCCCTGAAGGATCAGGAGCGCGATCCCGAGTACGAGGAACAGGCGCAAGCGGAGCTGGCGGACTACACGCTCTCCACGCTCATCGAAGCGCAGCGCCGGGAGATCATGCTCATCGACGCCGCGTTGAGCCGCATGGAGAACGACGTGTTCGGCGAGTGCGTGGACTGCGGCAACGAAATCTCGTTGGACCGGCTGGAGGCCATGCCCTTCGCCATCCGCTGTGAGGAAGACGCCGCCGTGCACGAGCAGGAGACGCGGGAGGCCGCGCGCCACGTGGGCAGCCTGTCCCTCTAGCGAAGCCGTCCGAGCGCTCCCCCGTGCGTCCATCCCGCGCGGGGGAGTCGAGTGTCCGGCGGCTACTCCGAGTCGCGCTGGAGCACGATGAAGCGGTAGTTCTGCAGCTCGTTCACGCCCGCCGTGTAGAGCACCGTGAGCAGCAGGTCATACGGGACCATCTTGTCCGCGATGACCGACAGCTCGTGCGTGAAGGGCGCCGCCGGGTTGCGCTCCTCGATGTACTTGAGCTTCTGCACTTCCTTCTTCAGCTGCGCGTCCAACCCGAGCACCAGGCGCTCGCCCTGGAGCTGATTCGCCGGGATGCGGCCGTTCTCCAGCCGCACCACCTCTTTGTCCCCCACCATGATGTTCTTGGGGGTGATGGTGATGGCCACCGTGTCCTTCGGCGTGGCGCGCGTGGAGGACACCGGCGGCCGGACATCCTCGGACGCGGTGATGGCCGCGGAGGACGACGCGAAGGACTTCAGGAGGAACACCAGGATGATGGTCATCATGTCCATCATCGCGGTGATGTTGAGCTCCTTCACCTCGCTGGCGGCCTCGCGCTCCTTGCGCTTCTTGCGCGCGAGGGCCCGGCGGTAGCGCATGCGCGCGAGCTGGTCGGCTTCTTCGGCGGACAGGGGCGCGGTCTCGGACATGGCTAGAGGACGCCCAGGGTGACGTCGGGGAAGAGCAGCTTGCGCTCGGCGACGGTGCCCGTCGTCTCACGCAGGGCGTCCATCGTCTGGATCAGCGCGTCGTAGGGGATGTCCGGATCCGCCGCGACGATGACCTTCGTCTCCTTCGGGAAGGCGGCCTTGAGCTTCACCATCCGCGCGTTCAACGCGGCGAAGTCGTGCGTGCCATCCGCGCGCAGCGGCACCGAGGGCGCCCCACCCTCAGCGGGCGCGGCGTCCGGGCTGTCGCCTCGGATGAAGAGGCCCTTCTGGGAGATGAGCACGGACAGGTTCAGCTTGGGCGCGTCCGCGTCCCCTCCCGCCCCCGCGGTGGCGCCGTAGCTGGGCGCGTTCACGTTGAGCGCGCCAAAGGCGGTGAGGCCGGTAATCGACAGCAGCATGAAGATGATGAGGTTCATGAGGATGTCGAGGTACGGGACGATGTTCAGCTCGCCCGCCTCCTCCTCTTCCCTCGGCTTCAGCTTTCGGCGCGAGTAGTGGAACGCCATGGCGTGTCCGGTGCCTTTCGGCGGCTCAAGACGCGGCGCGGACGTCGGAGTCCGAAGGGATGACTTCCAGCGAGCCCCGGCGCGACAGGAGGTTCTCCAGCTTCAGCGCGTTGAGCTCCACCAGCTCCACCATGTTCTTGGAGTAGTTGCTGAAGAACAGGTGCGCCACGATGCAGAGCACCGCGATGGAGAGCCCGAAGCCCGTGTTGTACATGGCCTCCGAGATGCCGTTGGAGAGCAGCGCCTGCTTCTGCTCCGCCGGCACGTTGCCCAGCGCGCGGAAGGTGCCGATGAGGCCCACGATGGTGCCGACCAGGCCCACCAGCGTCGCGATGTTCGCGAGCGACCACAGCCACTGCACCCGGCGCGACACGTGCGGCGTGTACTCCGCCAGCGCCTCCTCCACCGCCTTGGCCACTTCCAGCTCACCCCGGTTCGCGTTGATGAGCCCCGCGCGGATGACGCGGGCCAGGGGCGAGCGCGGCGCCATGCCGCAGAACTTCACCGCGCGGTCCAGATTGCCGCTGCGGACCATCTTGTGGACCTGCTCGATGAACGCCGTCGCGTTGAGGCGGTAGCGGAAGAGCAGCGTCACCGCGCGCTCGCCAATCACGGCCAGCGAGGCGGCCAGCCAGAACAGGTTCACGAACATGAACGGGCCGCCGGCCTTGAACGCGCCGACGATGAAGTCCCCCAGGCCTCCCGAAGAGGCATGGCCCGCCGCGGCGGGAGCGGCCTCGGCCACCACCACACGCAGCAACTCATTCATGGAGGGAATCATCGCGGACCGCGTCCTTTCGCTGCCCCCGCGCGCACTCCTGCCGCGAAACGGGCAGGAGGCATGCTGGTGGGCCGGGAGCAATCCGGACTTCTAGGACTTCGCCTGCGAGGGTGTCAAGCCAGGGGGCAGAGCCTACCCCCCTGGAATGACTGGGCTTTTGCGCTCAGGCTTCCACGGTGGGCGTGGGAGCAGGCGCTGCCTCCGTGGAAGCCCCCGGAATGGCTGGCTCCACCACCTCGCGGCGGTAGTCGCATTCCTTGTTCGGGCAGGCGATGTAGGCGCCGTCCCGCTTGGAGAACTTCTGCAGGAGGTAGGGCGACGCGCACTGCGGGCAGGCTTCCGCCAGCGGACGGTCCCACGCGGCGAACTTGCACTCCGGATACCGGTTGCAGCCGAAGAAGATCTTCCCGCGGCCGCTGCGGCGCTCGGTGAGGTAACCCACCTTGCACTCCGGGCAGTTGACGCCAATGGAGATGGGCTTGGACGTCTTGCAGTCCGGGTAGCCCGAGCACGCCATGAAGCGCCCGAACCGGCCGCGTTTGATCACCATGGGCTTGCCGCACTTCTCGCACTTCTCGTCCGTGGTCTCCTCCTCCACGATGACGATCTTGCCCTCGGCGTCCCGCTTGAAGTCCTTGGTGTTCTTGCAGTCGGGGTAGTTCGAGCAGGCGAGGAAGTGGCCCATCTTCCCGAACTTGATGACGAACGGGTTGCCGCACTTCTCGCAGGCGATGTCGGTCTTGATCTCCTCGCGCTTGACGTCGCGCATCTCCGCTTCGGCCTTCTCCAGCGTCTCCTTGAAGGGGCCGTAGAAGTCGTGCAGCACCGTCTTCCAGGACGCGCCGCCGTCGGAGATCTGGTCCAGCTTCTCCTCCATGCTGGCCGTGAACGACACGTCCAGCTCATGGGGGAAGTGCTTCACCAGGAGCTCGTTGGTCATCTGGCCCAGGTCCGTGGGACGGAAGCGGCTCTCCAGCTTCTCCACGTACTTCTTGTCCTGGATGTTGGAGAGGATGGCCGCGTACGTGGACGGACGCCCGATGCCGCGCTCTTCCAGCTCCTTCACCAGCGTCGCTTCGCTGAAGCGCGGAGGCGGCTGGGTGAAGTGCTGTTCGTTGAGCAGCTTGTCCAGCGAGAGGACCTCGCCCTCGTTGAGCGGGGGCAGCTCGCCCACCACGTCCTCGGCGCCCTCTTCACCGGCGGCCTTGGCCTTGTCGCGCTCGGACTCCTCTTCCGGCGTGAGGCCGGCGCCGTAGACGCCCAGGTAGCCGGGGAACTTCAGGGTGCTGCCGGACGCGCGGAAGGTGGCGCGGCCCGCGGTGATGTCCGCGGCCGTCTGGTCATACACTGCGGGCTTCATCTGGCACGCGACGAAGCGGTTCCAGATGAGCTCGTAGAGCCGGAACATGTCCAGCTCGTCCATGGCGTCGAAGAAGGGACGCACGCGCTCGGGCGGATACTCCAGGGACGTGGGCCGGATGGCCTCGTGCGCGTCCTGGGCGCTCTTGCGGCTCTTGTAGACCATGGGCTCCGGCGGCAGGTAGTCCGCGCCGTACTTCTGGCCAATGAACTCGCGCACCTGCGTCACGGCGTCGTCGGACAGACGCGTGGAGTCCGTACGCATGTACGTGATGAGCGCCGTCTGGCCCTCCTCACCCAGCGGCACGCCTTCGTACAGCTTCTGCGCCAGCGTCATCGTCTTCTTGGCGGTGAAGTGCAGCCGGTTCGCCGCCTCCTGCTGGAGCTTGGAGGTGATGAAGGGCGCGGGCGCGTTGCGGCGCCGCTCCTTGCGGTCCACCTTCGCCACGGTGAAGGGCACGTCCTTCAGCTCCGCGACGAGCCCGTCCGTGGTGGCGCGGTCCTTCAGCTCCACCTTCTTGCCGTCCACGCGGGACAGCTTCGCCTTGAAGGGCGGCGGCCCCTGCGGGCCCTGCACCAGCGCGTCCAGCGTCCAGTACTCCTCGGGCTGGAAGGCCTTGATCTCCGCCTCGCGCTCGACGATGAGGCGCACCGCCACGGACTGCACGCGGCCGGCGGACAGGCCCCGGCGGATCTTCTTCCAGAGCAGCGGCGAGATTTGATAGCCGACGAGCCGGTCCAGGATGCGGCGGGTCTGCTGCGAGTCGTAGTTGTCCTGGTTGAGCTGGCGCGGCTGCGCGATGGCTTCCTGCACGGCGCGCTTGGTGATCTCGTTGAAGGTCACCCGCAGGGAGTCCGGGTGGCCCAGCTCCTCCTTGATGTGCCAGGCGATGGCCTCGCCCTCGCGGTCGGGGTCCGTCGCCAGGAAGACGCGGTCCACCGTCTTGGCCATCTTCTTCAGCTCGTTGAGGACCTTCTCCTTGCCCTTGATGACCGTGTACTCGGGCTTGAAGTCGTCCTCCACGTCGACGCCAATCTTGCTCTTGGGCAGGTCCTTCACGTGCCCCACGGAGGCCTTCACCGTGTAGCCGGAGCCCAGGTACTTCTTGATCGTCTTGGCCTTGGCGGGCGACTCCACCACCACCAGGTAGTGCGGGCCCTTGCCACGGCGCTCGGGCACTTCCTCTTCGGCGTCCGCGTCCGCGTCCACGGTGGGGAGCTCTTCGGCGTCCGCGCCACGGCGACGGGCCGCCGTCTTCTTCTTGGCGGTCGTCTTCTTCGCCGCCGTCTTCTTCTTGGCGGCCTTCTTGGCCGCCGGCTTCTTCGCAGCCGCCTTCTTGGGCGTCTCCTCCGCCGCCGCCGCCTCCGTCTGCGCCGCCTGTGTCTTCTTCCGCGTGGCCATGGCTCTCCTACCTCGAACTGCCTCTAGACCTTCTCGTACCGTTTACCCGGGTGCTGGACCACCAGCCCCGACAATTCCAACTCCACCAGGGCGCTCGTGAGCGCCGCGGGCGTCAGCGGGCTTGCGGCGAGCACCTCGTCGAACGAACGGGGAGCCCGGTCCAACAGCCCATAGGCCCCGCGCGCTTCCGCCGACAGCGCCTCCCACCACCCACTGTCCCGCCCCGCAGGCACCGCGCGGACCGGGTGAACGCCCACCACCGCACAAATCGATTCCGCGGACGTACATGCGCGGGCCAGCCCGTCCGCCAGCAGGGCGTTGCAGCCCGCCGCGGCCGGCTGCCAGACGTCCCCGGGCAGCGCGAACACCGGCCGGCCCTGCACCCGCGCCGCCTCCGCCGTGTACAGGGCCCCGGAACCCTCCCCCGCTCGCATCACCAGCACCGCATCCGACGCGCCAGCGATGAGCCGGTTGCGCCGGGGGAAGGTCGTCGTGCTCGCCCGGACCCCAGGCGGCAGCTCGCTGAAGTACACCCCTCCCCGCTCGAGGAAGTGGGGCAGCATCCGGGCCTGGGCGGGGTCCAGCGAGTCCAGCGCGGAGCCCAGGAAGGCCCACGTCTCCGCACCTACGTCCAGCGCGCCCCAGTGGCAGGCCCGGTCCACGCCCTCCGCCGCGCCCGACACCACCCCCACCCCGGACTCCGCCACCTTCCGGGCGAAGGAGCGCGCGAACGGCAGGAAGCCCTGATCCGGATGGCGGCTGCCCACCATCGCCAGCCTGCGACGGGGAGGCCCCGGGTTGCCCAGGAAGAACAGCAGCGGGGGCGCGTCCTCCAGCCCCACCATCCGGGCGGGATAGGCCGGCGAGCCCGCGAAGGCCACCTGGAGACCCGCTCGGGCACAGGCCTCTTCCGTCCGGGACGCCAGGGAGTCCAGCGATGCGACGGCGGCCAGCCGCTGGCGGACGGTCGCGGGCACCGGCACGTCCGCCACCCAGTCCCGCACGGGCGTGGACGCGAGCCGGGACAGCGCCCCACCGGCGAACGCGCGCACGGCGTCCAACGCCCGGGGCCCCAGGCCAGCAATGGCCCAGAGCGCCAGGGTGGCGCGCTGCTCGTCCCAGTGTAGGTGCGTATCCGTGTTTGTGTCCGCCATGCCGTCCCCGCCTGTTTCCCACCTATATAGAGGTGGTCCCGGGAGGGGCGTGACACATAACACCGGTTCTTCGGGGGTCAAGCGACCCGCCCTTCCCGGGCGGGTCGGAATGCAGCATTCCTGCCGATCGCCGCCTTGGGTCAGCGGCTGGCGGTGGGCGTTCCGTCCTTGCGCATGGTGGCGCGGTCGCCGGCGGAGATCTCCACCATGGACCGGGTCATCAGGCAGTTGGAGGTGCGCTCACGCACTTCGGTGACCATGCACTGGGCCACGGCCTCCCAGGGGTAGGCCTTCTGCTCCTTGCCCGCGTCGCCCATCTTGTAGTCGCTGCGGCCGAGCACATCCTTGCTGGGGTCGCCGCGGCGCTCGATGGTGAACGTGTTGCCCACCTGGACGCCGTCCGCGGTGCCGCGGTCCACGACGATGAAGTTGTGCTCGCCCAGCAGCGTCTGGCCCGGCGTCATCGGCGTGAGCACGAAGCCGGGGATCTCCTTGCTGTTGGGCTTGGGGGCGATGCGCTCCGACAGCTTCTCGCTGGAGGGGCCCACCAGGTCGCCACGGGCGATGGGGTCCCACGTCTCCATGATGCGCGCGGTGACCACGTCGTTGTTGATGG
Source organism: Corallococcus sp. AB018 (assembly GCF_003986945.1). Classification (NCBI taxonomy): domain Bacteria; kingdom Pseudomonadati; phylum Myxococcota; class Myxococcia; order Myxococcales; family Myxococcaceae; genus Corallococcus; species Corallococcus sp. AB018. The sequence continues at coordinate 17,704 of NZ_RAWR01000121.1, forward strand.
AGACGACCTGCACCGTGCCCAGGAGCTCCGTGAGGTAGCCCGTGCGCGCGTTGGACACCGGGTGCTTCACCTCCTCCACGGTGTGGAAGATGACGTAGCGGTCGCCAATCTTGGCGGACCCGCGCTTCTTGAAGCGCAGGTAGACCTTCTCCGGGGCGGAGAGCATCAGCGCCTCGGAGGTCGAGCCCTCGATGCGGCCCGCCTCGTCCAGCTCGCGCGTCGTCACGAAGCCCTTGGTCGTCACCGGGCTGGAGGCGGACGGGTCGAAGCCGATCTTCCCGACCACCGACACCAGTCGGCCGCCGCTCACGTCCGTGGGCGCAGCCACGTCGTCGGAGGGCAGGTCACCGGCCTCCACGCGCGAGGGCACCTCCTCGCCGCCGGGGAAGAACTTCACGTTGTTGCCCGGGTAGATCCAGTGCGGGTTGGCGATCTGCGGGTTGTAGGACCAGACCTTGGGCCAGTACCAGGGGCTGCCCAGGTAGCGCTGGGACAGGTCCCACAGCGTGTCGCCCGTCTCCACCGTGTGCACCTGGCCGGGCGCGCTCTCACGGCCCTGCGCGGCGCCGGGCGGCAGCGTGACGGAGGTGGGGCGCTGCTCCACGTCGTCGGAGATGTCCTGCCCTTCCGTCTCGGAGGACGACTGGGATTCATCCTCCTGCGCGTCCTGGGCGAAAGCCGTCCATGCCGGCGCGACGGTGAGGGGCACGAGCAGGGAGGCAAGGATCCGGGAGCGCATCGGACGACGTCCTTTCACAAAAGGGCTTACGGCGAGAGCGCGGCGAGCCGCTGCTCCGCCTGCGTGGCGGCGGCCGTCCCCGGGAACTGGGTGACGACGCGGGTATAGAGGGCACGGGCATCCACGGCCTGGTTCAGCCGCACCCGGCACTCCGCGAGCCGGAGCATGCCGTCCTGGACGGCGTCCCCGGCGGGGTAGTTCTTGATGAGCTTCTCGAACGTCTTGGCCGCGCCGGCCGCGTCCTTGAGCCCCATCTGGCCCAGGCCGCTGAAGTACAGGGCGTTGTCGGCGCGGGGGTGGCGCGGGTTCTCCGCCGCGAAGCGCGTGAGCGTCTCCACGCCGCCTTCCACGTTCCCGGTGCGCAGCATGGCCACCGCGCGCTCGTACTCGGCGTCGAGGATGTCCGGATCCTTCTCCGGCGGCTCCATGCGGGTGGCCGTTGTGGAGGCCATCGAGCCTCCCAGGCTGACCGAGCCCGTCCCCGACGAGCCCTCCACCGGAGAGATGAACATCTCCATCTGGTCGGTGTCCGGCTCCATCACCGCCACCGCCGTGTTGATGCGCGGCGCGGGTTCCTTCTTCGGCTTGAGCCGGACCACCGTCAGCTCCGCCGGCGCCAGCCCCAGCGGCTCGCCCACTTCCGGCGAGGCGGCCTCCGGCTTCGCGCTCGCGGTGGCCTTCGGGGACGACGCGGCGGGGGCCGGGGCAGCGGCGCGGGCGCGCGAGACGGCGTCGCGGTTCTCCAGCCGCTCCAGGCGCTCGATCAGCGACGACTGGGCCGCGCGCAGCGTGCGCACCTCAGCCTCCAGCCGGCCCACTTCCGTCTGCGAAGCAGCGGTGGTGGCACAGGCGGTCGGCGCGGACAGCGCGACGGCGGCAAACAGGCGGAAGAGGAAGGGACGCACCGGCACGAGCCTGGACGGAGGGAATTCCAGGTCGAGGATAGGAAGGCCGGTCGGAGACCGTCAAGAAAACGACCCCGGCGGGCCTCCGCTAGAAGCGGTGCAGCACGAAGTTGAGGTGCCGCCCTGTGCGCCCCGCGTCCCGGCGGTGGGAGAAGAACCGCTCTGGATCACACGCCGTACAGGCCTGTAGCACGTCCACCTGCTCCGGCTTCAGGCCCGCCTTTGTGAGGGACGACTTCACCGCGAGTGGAAGATCCAGGTGCGGCCTGGCTCCCGCGCGGACGACGTCCGGACCAAAGCGTGCGCGGAAGCGGTCGCCCAGCTCCGGGGAGACCTCGTAGCAGCACGCCTGGATGCAGGGGCCCACCGCCGCGAGCAGGTCCTCCGGCCGGCTGCCCCTCGCCACCAGCGCCTCCACCGTGCGGGCGCTGATCTCCAGGTCCGTGCCCTTCCATCCTGAGTGCACCGCCGCCACGCGCCGGGCTCGCGGATCCACGATCAGCACCGGCACGCAGTCCGCGGTGCCCACCGCCACCCAGCTGCCCTCCCCTTCCGTCCACAGCGCGTCCGCCTCACCCAGCGTCGGGCGCAGCACGTCGTCGGCTTCGCCGCGAGCCTCCAGCACCGTGTCGCCGTGCACCTGCGACACCCGGCAGAGCGAGCCCAGACGCGCGCCCGCGGCCTGGGCCAGCCGGCGGTGGTTCTCCTCCACGTGGGGACGCTCGTCGCCCACGGAGAAGCCCAGGTTGAGGGACGCGTAGGGCCCCTCGGACACCCCACCCGCGCGCGTGGCGAAGCCGTGGGGCACCGGCAGCAGCGCGGAGGTGAGGAACACGGTCGGGGTCATGGGCGGAACTCCTCTTTCCGGACGCGGTCTTCGGGACTACCGCCACCGTGCCACGGGTACAGCCCGTGAAAACAGGAACATGCCGAGGAACAACACCCCCATTTCAATATTTCGACACCAGTACGTTTGACAGGGCGTGTCATGCCCCTGACAATTTTGAACACTCCGTCACTCGCGGACAGAACGCGAATGCACGAAGCACACTGCGCCCCGCACATGGCCCTCGGTTCCGAGACGATTGGCAGGAAGCTCTTGTGGAGCATCGCGCTGCCCGGGTTGGTGGTGGCGCTCCTGGGCGTGGGGCACTTCTCGCGCGAAGCCCGGCAGGCGGTGCGTGAAGGCACGCACCTGGAGGCGCTCGCGTTGGCGGAGGCCGTGGCCTCCACCTTCACGCTGCCGCAGGCTCCGGGCGCGGCACCGCATGGCGCGGTCGCGGACGTGCTGTCGTCGGACACGCGGCTGTTCCGCTCCGTGGAGGACCTGCGGGTCCTGACGCCGGACGGGCGCATCCGGTGGAGCAGGCGGCCGGCCGAGCAGGGACATCCGCACCCGGAGGCCACGCGGCTGTCCGCGACGGGGCCGGAGACGGCGCGCTCCAGCGACCACGGCACGGAGGTGGTGCGGCCCCTGGGCGGTCCTGAGTGCTCCGGCTGTCACACCGGCGAGGCCGCGCAGCGCATGGGCGTCCTGCAGGTGCGCATGGGCGAGCCCGCGCTGACCCGCCAGCTCCAGACGGTGTTCCAGGACGCGCTCGGCGCGATGGTGCTCTTCGTGGGCATCCTGGGGCTCGTCACGTGGCTGTCCCTGCGCTTCGTGCTCACCGCGCCGCTCAAGCGGCTGAGCGAGGCCATGGGCCGCGCGGCCGACGGCGACCTGCTGGTGCGCGCGGAGGCCCGGAGCACGGACGAGATTTCCCGGCTGGGCGCGGCCTTCAACCAGATGCTCGCGCGGCTCACCTCCATGAAGGTGGAGGAGATCGACACGCACCGCGACCTGCAGTTGGTGAAGGAGAAGCTGGCGCTGAAGGACGAGCTGGAGGAGCGCCTGACGGAGTTGTCGCTGCTGTTCGACGTGGCCCGCTCGCTCAACACCACGCTGGAGCTGGACGAACTCCTGTCGCGCATCACCCGCCTGGTGGTGGAGCGGCTGCACATCCCGGACTTCTCCATCATGCTCCTCAACGAGGAGGGCATGCTGGAGGTGAAGCACGCGTGGCCGCAGGGCCGGGGCCTGGAGGGCCACACCTTCGCCATGGGCGAGGGCGCGTGCGGCCGGGCCGCCCAGACGCGCAAGGCCGTGTACCTGCCGGACCTGACGGACAGCACCAGCATCTTCGCGCGGCGCGGGCTGCGCGGCGGCTCGGAGCACGGTTCGCTGCTGGCGGTGCCCATGGTGCACGCGGACACGCTCCTGGGCGTCATCAACTTCCAGCGCCCGGAGACGGCGAGCATCTCCGCGGAGGAGATCGAGCTCTTCACCGCGGTGGCGGATCAGGCCGCGACGGCGGTGACGAACGCGCGCCTGCACGCGGAGACGGTGAAGCTCACGCTGACGGACGCGCTCACGGGCGTGCCCAACCGCCGCCACCTCTTCCAGCGGCTGGACCTGGAGCTCGCGCGAGCCCAGCGCTTCGGCGTGCCTCTGGCGCTGCTGATGGTGGACGTGGACCACTTCAAGCGGCTCAACGACCTGGCCGGGCACCGCGCCGGAGACGAGACGCTGCGCCGGGTCTCCGACGTGCTCCGGACCCGCGCGCGCAAGGTGGACACGCTGGGGCGCTACGGCGGCGAGGAGTTCGTGCTGCTGCTGCCGCAGGTGTCCAAGGCCACGGCGGTGGAGGTGGCGGAGACGCTGCGCCGCGCGGTGGCGGACTCCGTCACGCTCAGCCGCCCGGGGCTGCCCGGGGGCCACGTCACGGTGTCCATCGGCGTCTCGCACTTCCCCACGGACGCGTCGGCGCAGGACATGCTGGTGGATTGCGCGGACTCGGCGCTCTATTGCAGCAAGCGGACGGGCCGCAACCGGGTGACGGCGTTCGAGGCCGGCATGGAGGTCCACCCCGGACGCGAGCGCAGCATCAGCGCGCCGCCCTCGGACGCGCCCTCCACGCCGCCCGCGCCCTCCGGCATCGCGAAGGCCTGAGCGCGGGGCGCCAGGGCGCCCTGCCCGGCGCTACCGCTGCACGAGCGTGCGGACCACGGGGAGCATCAGGTCCGCCCACTCCTCGTAGCCCACCGCGGACGGGTGGAAGCCATCCGAGCAGAAGAAGTCCGGGCGCCGGGGGATCATCTCCCGGCTGGCGGTGAACAGGTCCACCAGGTGCAGCCCGTGCGCGCGGGCCACGGAGGCGATGGCCTGGTTGAACGGCTCGATGCGCCCTTCGTACAGCGCGCTGGGCACCATCTTCGCCACCGGCGCGAGCGCCATGTCCGCCAGGTTCGCCACCACCATGGACGCGCCGGTCTGCTTCAGCCGCCGGGCGATGCGGTCCAGGTCGTCCTGGAACTCCGCCACCTCGGTGCCGCGCCAGATGTCGTTGGTGCCCACGCCCAGGGTGATGAGCGTGGGCTGCAACGCGATGACGCGCTTGAGGGCGTTGTTGACGATGTCGCGCACGCGCGCGCCGCTCTGCCCCAGGTTGGTATGGCCCACGGGCAGGCCGTCCTTGCGGAGGCGGGAGGCGAGCCGGTCGGGATAGCCCCCGCCCTGCGACGCCCCCACCCCCACCGCCGTGCTGTCACCCAACGAGACGTAGTTGACGCTCATCCCCAGCTCAAGGAACGGTCAGCGCGCGCAGCAGGCGTCCGCCGCCAGGGCCGGCCACGCGCAGCAGCAGCGTGCTGCCCTTGGGCGCGGCGCGGATGGCCGCGGCCAGCTCCTTCGCGCTCGCGATGGGCTTCTTGTTCGCCTCCACCACCAGCATGCCCGGCGTCAGCTGCGCGCGGTCCGCGGGCGAGCCCGGGACGATGTCGGTGATGAGCGCGCCGGCGCGCTCGGTGAAGCCCGCCTGGGACGCCGTGCGGGCATCCAGGTCCTGCAGGGACACGCCCACGCGGCGCGAGCTGTCCTGCTCGTCGGTGGCCCCCGGCTTCTTCTTGGACAGGCCCTCCAGGTCCGGCCGGGTGCCCATGGTCACCTTGACGTCCTGCTTCTTGCCGTCGCGGTAGAGGGACAGCGTCGCGACGGTGTTGGGCTTCTTGAGCGCCACGGTGCGGGTGAGGTCGCTGTCGGAGCGCACCTGCTTGCCGTCCACGGCCACCACCACGTCGTCCGGCTTGAGCCCGGCCTTCGCCGCCGGGGAGTCGGGGGTGATCTGCGTGAGGATGGCGCCCTCGCTCACCGACAACTTCAGCGCCTGGCCCAGCTCGCGAGTGAGGGGCTGGATGCCCACGCCCAGCCAGCCGCGCGTGACGGCGCCCTCCTTCTCCAGCTGCGGCAGCAGCGCCTTGATGAGGTTGCTGGGCACGGAGAAGCCAATGCCCGTGCCGCCGCCGACGATGGCGGTGTTGATGCCCACCACCTCGCCCTTCATGTTGAAGAGCGGGCCGCCGGAGTTGCCGGGGTTGATGGCCGCGTCCGTCTGCAGGAAGTCGTCGTAAACGCTGGCGCCAATCTCCCGGGCGCGCGCGGACAGGATGCCCACGCTCACGCTGGAGGCCAGACCGAACGGGTTGCCGATGGCCAGCACCCAGTCACCCACGCGCACGGCGTCGGAGTCCCCCAGCTTCACGGCGGGGAGCTGATCCACCTTCTCCTTGATCTTCACCACGGCCACGTCGGTGAGCGGGTCGCGGCCCACCACCTCGCCCGAGAACGAACGGCCGTCGTCCAGGCGGATGGTGATGGTGACCGCGTCCTCGATGACGTGGTTGTTGGTGAGCACCAGGCCCTTGGGGTCGATGATGAAGCCGGACCCGGCGCCCTGGCGGATCTGCTCGCGCTCGCTGCGTCCGCCGCCGCGGCCCCGCCCGTTGCCTCCGAAGAAGCGGTCGAAGAGCGGGTTGTCCTCCATGCCTTCCGGCACTTCCGGACGGGCCTGCACGTCCACGTTCACCACGGCGGACTTCACCGACTCCACCAGGGGCGCCAGCGAGGCCAGCGACTGGGCCTCACGCGTGGCGGGCTGGAGGTTGCCAGCCTGACCGGAGGCCGCCTGCTGCGTCTTGGGCGCGGCCGGCTGCTGGGGTGCGGGAGCCTGCGCGAGGGCGAGCGTGGGCGACGCCAACACCAGCACGGCGGCCACGAGCTTGCGACGGGACGAAGGGAGCGTGTGGGTCATGGATTTCCTCAACCTAAAGCGGAAACGAAGCCCCGCAACCGGAACGACCGTGTCCGGTGACGGAAGGTGAACCCCCAGCCCGGCCGCCTGTTCCCGAACCGCTCAACCGGGCCGGTAGACGCGGTAATCCAGCTCGGGGAACAGGTTGTTGCGTCCTTCGACGTGGGACAGCCAGGACTCGTCGATGGTTCCACCGCGCACCTGGTCGTGCAGGCGCAGGAAGCGCTGCAGGTGCTCCTTCGTGCGGCGCACGGCGTAGTCCACCATGGTGCCGGTCTTCATGATGAAGGCCCAGTCGGAGGCCTGCGCCAGCAGCAGCTCGCGCGCGGCCTGGTTCAGCGCCCGGCGCTTGAGGGACGACGCGTCCGGGAAGTCCCGGGCCAGCTCCACCATCTGCCGCGCGGCGTGGTTCAAGTGCCGGTAGATCCAGTCGTTGGTCCCGTCCAACCACATGTTCGCGTACCCGCCCGCGCCCCAGGACGAAAGGGGCGGCGTGGCCACCTGGTTCTCCGGGTGCTCGCGCAGGTCGTCCAGCGGGCTGATGAGCTGGATGCGGCTGGGGTTGCGCGCGGCCTGGCGGATGAGGGCGTCGATGAAGTGGGGACCCTCGAACCACCAGTGGCCGAAGAGCTCCGCGTCATAGGGCGCGACGACCACGGGCTTGCGGCCGCCCATGCGCGACGCGAGGTATTCGAACTGGCGCTCGCGGTTGAAGAGGAAGTTGCCCGCGTGGACCCAGGCGCGCTCGCGGGCGGCGGCCGGGTCGTAGGGCTGCTTGTCGTTCGTCTTGCCGGTGATGCGGAAGTACTTGAAGCCGGTGTTCTTGCGGTCGCCGGTGGGCTGGATGAAGGGCCGGATGTAGTCCAGGTCCAGGTCCCAGCCGATGTCCCGGTAGAACTCGCGGTAGACGGGGTCGCCGGGGTAGCCGTGCTCGGTGCTCCAGACCTGCTGGCTGCTCTCCGGGTCGCGCGCGAAGGCGGCCACGCCGGGCTCGGTGAAGATGGGCGCGTAGGGGCCGTGCAGCGGGCGGGGCGTGGCGTCCGTGAGCGCGTGCGTGTCCGCGAAGAAGTAGCGGATGCGCTCGGCGGAGAGGATGCGCTCCAGGCCCGGGTAGTAGCCGCACTCGGCCAGCCAGATGCCGGCGGGGTCGCGGCCGAAGTTCTGGCGGTAGTGGTTCGCCGCCACCGTCACCTGCGCGCGCACGGCTTCCGGCGTCTGCTGCATGAGCGGCAGGAAGCCGTGGGTCGCGTTGCAGGTGAGGATGTCCAGGTGGCCGGAGTCCTGGAGCCTGCGGAACGCGGCCACCAGGTCGCGCCGGTAGTGGTTGTGGTACGCGAGCCGCAGCGATTCGAAGTGGTCGCGGTGGAAGACGGCCAGCGGGTGGAAGGTGGAGTCGTCCCGGGTGCGGTGCACCTCGCGGGCGCCCAGCTCGCAGAGCGAGTCCAGCCGGCGGGCGTAGCGCTCCCGCAGCAGGTCGTCGTTGAGCATCGACACGAGCGTGGGCGAGAGCGTCATCGTCACCCGGAAGGGGACGCGGTCCTCGACCAGTCTGTCGAACACGCGCAAGAGCGGCAGGTACGTCTCGGAGATGGCTTCGTAGAGCCAGTCCTCCTCGAGGAAGTCTTCGTACTCGGGGTGGCGAACGAACGGCAGGTGCGCGTGAAGGACCAGCGCGAGGGAGCCCAGGCTCATAGGTCGGTCGGAGAGGCCGTGCGGGTTCACTTCCGTCCACGGCGCGAGGGCCGGGACTTGGAGGACTTGGAGCCCGAGGGCTTGGGCTCCGGTGGTTTCTGGGCCGCCTTCGCGGGCGGGGACTTCGCGGCGTCCGACTTGGGAGCCACGGCGCTCGAAGCCGCCGGGGTCTCCACCTTCGGGGCCGGAGCCTCGACTTGCGCGGGCGCAGTGCGCGGAGCCTCGGCCTTCGCGGGCGAGGGGCTCGCGGAAACGGAGGCCAGTGCGGCCCGTCGCGCGGCCTCGCGGGCCTTGTCGAGGGCACGCTGTTCGGACGCGGAGGGACCGCGCGCCACGCTCAAGGCCCACGGGTCCTTGGGAGGCTCCGGCTCCGTGGGCCGCCACGAATCCGTGGTGGCCGCGCCGTGCATCGATGGACCGGACGGGAACGAACCCTCGGCGCCCACTGGAGACGATGTCGACGAGAGGTCCCGTGCTTCGAGCAGGTCACCCCGTGAGGTCGGGGACTCCGGAGACCAGGCATCCGAGCGCCCGGCCGCACCAGGCTGATCCGATGCGCCCGTCGCGCGATCCGCGGACAGGTAGCGCTGATCCGATGCGCCCACCGCCCGAGGCACGGTCAGGTATTGCTGATCCGACGCGCCCGTGGCGCGATCCACGGACAGGTAGCGCTGATCCGAAGCGCCCGCCGCACGCGACACGGTGAGGTACTGCTGGTCCGAAGCCCCTGCGGCACGAGGCACGCTCAAGTACTGCTGGTCCGACGCACCCGCGGCGCGAGGCACGGTCAGATACCGCTGATCCGAAGCGCCCGCGGCACGAGGCACGGTGAGGTACTGCTGGTCCGAAGTCCCCGGCGCACGCTGCACGCCCTGGGTCCCCTGCCCTCCCGCCACGTACCGCTGGTCCGAAGCGCCGGGTGCACGCGGCACGTCCAGATAGCGGTACTCCGAAACGCCGCCCGGCAGCAGCGCCTGACCGTGGCGCTGATCCGAAGCGCCCGTCGCGCGCGGCACCTCCAGATACGGAGTGCCCACCACGTCTCCACCGTACCGCTGCTCCGAAGCACCCGGAGCGCGCGGCACCTCCAGGTACGAAGGACCCGCGACGTCTCCACCGTAGCGCTGGTCCGAAGCACCCGGAGCCCGCTCCACGTCCAGGTAGCGCTGATCCGACGCCCCGGGAGGGCGAGACGGGGCCAGCACCGCGCCCTCACCGAGCGTCGCCTCCCCCACGCGCGCATACTGCTGGTCGGACGCCCCCGGCGCACGCGGCGCGCTCTCTAGATAGGCCTCTTCCGCGTAGCGCTGGTCCGAAGCCCCCGGCGCACGCGGCGCGCTCTCTAGATAGGCCTCTTCCGCGTAGCGCTGGTCCGAAGCCCCAGGGACGCGCGGCGCATCGACATAAGCCTCGGTGCGCTCACGGTGGACCTCCGGCACGTCCGCCAACCCGGCGCTCCCCGGCAGCTGCACCCGGCGCCAGGTGACGTACTCGCGCTCCTCCACCCGAGGGACGCGCACGGACGCCGCGGTGGGGACAGCTTCGCGCGACCGGTCCACCACCGGCGGAGGCGGCATGCGCAGGAACCGGATGGACGTGTCCGCCGACGGTCCCGCGGGCGGCAGCGTGGCCCGATTGGACGAATGTCCAATGCGGCGCGACCGGCCATCCGAACCGACGAAGTGCGCCTCCACCCGGTACGTTCGCCCGGGCGTCATGCCCTGCAGATAGAAGCTGCGCGACTCCAGCGCGAAATCCACCTCGCGCGACAAGCCCTCGCCGTCGAACACCTTCATCACCGCGCGCGGCGCCGGCAGGTCGTCCAGTGCCCGGCCCCGGCTCGCGTCACTGAAGTCCCAGAAGACGAAGAGCGTGTGCGGATCCCTCGCGAGCAGCACCATCGCGTCGTCCTGGTAGTCCAGGGGCAGCATGGCCAGGTGCTCGTTGCGCTCGGGCGACGCGTCCGCCGGAGGAAGGCGCGGCGCCTGCTCCTCCAGAAGGTGGTGGCGGCGCGCTTCCTTCTCCCCCGCCATCTTCGTCACGAAGAACCCCTCCACCAGGGGCTCGGCGGCGTGCGGCGGCTCGCTCGCGGGCGCGGGCGGCGCGGCGGCGGGCTGTTCTGCCTTGGGAGAACTCGACGGGCGCGGCGTGGGCGCTTCCGGCGACAGGGACACCGTGGCCTCGTCTTCCGGGTCGCGGCGCGCCTTCTCGCGGGCGGGGAACGTCACCACGCGCGCGGGCCGCGTCTTGGGGCCGCCGCTGGGCTCCGTGATGGGCTCCTCGGAAAGTTCTCGTGCCTGCGGCGCGGCGGCACTTTCGGGCGAAGGCAGGGGCACGGACTCGGGGGTCGGCCCCTTGGCGGAGCGGGAATCCGCAGGGCCGGAATCCAGCGTCCGCTCCTCGCCGCCCACGTCACCGGAGCCGCGCCGGGACGTCGCCAGGCCGGCCATGCGCGCGAGCCGCCCCAGGGCGGGAATGCGCTCGGCCAGCGAGGTGACCAGCTCCCGCCCGCGGGACGCGCCAGCTCCCTCCCGGAGGTATTTCCGGGCCAGCTGCCGCAGGTAGCTCACGGTGACGCCCTTCCGCTCATCCATGGACACCTCGCCTCGTTATGACGCGGCATACAGGGGGTCAACGCATCCGTCACGGGATGTGTTGTTCCGCCGACCCCCTTCAACTTCCGTCACGACCGATGACACCTCACCCCGGTCCAAGTATCCTGCGACCGCTTGAGCGACCTGCCCAGACTTCTCCTGTGCAGCTTTGACGTCATCCCCGGCCCGTCTGGCTCCTCACGCCGACTGACCGAGTATCTGAAGGCGTTGCCTGATCGCTTCTCCGTGGTGGTGCTGTCGGCGAAGACGCCCGACCACTCCCATATCGAGAAGTACCAGGGCGCCCGGCTGCTCCGCGTCCCGGTAGGCTCCGGGGACCTGGCGTCGCGCATCCAGTCCTTTGAACGGGCCGTTCGCCGCCAGCTAGAAAGCGAGGACTACGCCCTCGCCCACTTCACGGACCCCTTCGGCGGGTACGCGTTGTGCGAGCTGAAGGCGGACTACGGCTACCGCCTCATCTATGAGGCGCAGACGTTCCCCTCACAGGAGCTGCGCTACACCCATCCGCAGACGGACGGCGACCGCCGCTTCCTGTCGAAGATCCGCCGCCAGGAGCTGTTCTGCCTGATGAACGCGGACCTCGTCGTCACCGGCTCGCAGACGACGCGCGCGTTCATCCAGGGGCTGGGCGCGGCGGAGGACCAGCTCCGGACAATTCGCGCGCCGGTGGACCTGAAGCCGTACGACCCGGAGGTGCTCGGCGCCCCGGACGGTTCGCCCCTCAGGATGATGTACCTGGGCAGCCACGTGGGCTGGCAGGGCCTGCCCACCCTCCTGCGCGCCACGGCGCTCGCGGCCCAGCAGGTGGACGTGCGCCTGACGCTGGTGGGCGCGCACCATCCGGACTGGAAGCCGCACCTGGAGGACCTGGTCAACGACCTGGGTATCAAGGAGAAGGTCGACTTCCAGCCGCCCGTCGTGCACGACGACCTGGTCAAGGTGCTGGCGCTGGCGGACGTGGGCGTGCTGCCGCTGGACGACTCGGAGCGCAACCGGCTCCAGGGCGGACCGCTGGCCAAGGTCTCTGAGTACCTGGCCGCCGGCCGGCCGGTCATCGCCGCGGACCTGCCCGTCACCCGCGAGCTGATTCCGAAGGAGGCGGCCGTCTTCTTCCCTCCGGGCGACGCCCGCGCCCTCTCCGAGCGCATCCTGGACCTTGCGCGCGACGTGCCCCGCCGCGTGGCGCTGGGCAAGGCCGGACGCGCGTTCGCGGAGAAGGTGCTGGACGCGGGCCTCATCCGGGGCCAGCTGCTGGACCTCTACGATTCGCTGCTGGAGAAGCGCGGCCACGTCCCGGTCGAAGCCGCCAGCGAACCGCCCGACGTCACGATGACGGGCACGCCCACGAACCGCCTCGCGAGCCTGGGCATGCCGGAAGCGTCCCAGCCCGCGGTCGCGGCCAGGCAGCCCGCGAAGCCCGCGGCCCAGGCCGCTTCCGACGAAGCCGCCCCGCCCCCCGCGAAGGATGGCGCGGAGGACGCGCCCGTGGTGATGGGCATGGCCCTGGACGACGGGATGGACACCCGGCTCGTCAAGACCGAGCCGGACATGCGGCCGGACGAAGTGCCCATGGTCATGGGCCTGCCGCTGCGCGAGTCCGCAAAGGCCGCTCCGGCCCCCGCGAGCAAGGAAGCCACGCCGCCTCCGGAGCCCGCGGCCGCGCCCAAGACGACCGACGACACCGCGAAGAAAGAGGAGCCGGAACCGCTGGGAGGCCATGGCTCGGAGCCGGCTCCGCCCACGGAGATGGTGACGAGTCCCCTGGTGAAGGCCCTCGGATTGAAGGATGTCAGCGGGGACGACGCCGGGGATTCGGATGCGGAGGCCCGCGCCTCCGAGGATGGCTCCTCCGGAGCGACGGCGGTCGTGCGCCGGCCGGTGGAAGTGGAAGAAGACGACACGAGCACGCCGGCCCCCACGCCCGTCGTGCGCAGGCCAGCCTCCGAGGAAGAAGAACGCGCCCCCACGCCCATCGTGCGCAGGCCAGCCTCCGAGGAAGAGGCCCCCGCGCCCACGCCCATCGTGCGCAGGCCGGCCTCCGAGGAGGAAGAACGCGCCCCCACGCCCATCGTGCGCAGGCCGGCCTCCGAGGAGGAAGAACGCGCCCCCACGCCCATCGTGCGCAGGCCGGCCTCCGAGGAAGAGGCCCCCGCGCCCACGCCTGTCGTGCGTCGGCCCCTGCCGGAAGACGAGCCGCCGGCGGCCACGCCCATCGTGCGCCGCCCCACCTCCCTCACGGAGGACGAGGAGCGCGCGCCCACGCCCGTCGTGCGCCGGGCCGGAGTGATGCGTGAGGAGGAAGAGGTCCCCGCGCCCACGCCCATCGTGCCCATGCGCTCCTTGCTGACCGGAGCGCGGAGCACGAACGCCGGCCGTGCGCAGCGGCCGCAGGACTCCGCTCCCTCTGAACCCCCGCGTCTCTTCCCAAGTCCCTCACC